>CAZDXI010000074.1:0-11764 GCA_964509095.1 uncultured Rhodobacterales bacterium | reverse complement strand
CCAATGACCCGCGCGCCCATGTTTTCGATGATCGTCTGCGCGCGTTCAACCAGTTGCCAGTTCTCCGCCAGCACACCTTTGTCGAGAAACAGGTTGTCCTCCAAGCCGACTCGGACATGTCCCCCGGCGAGGACGGACGCGGCAACATAGGACATCTGATCCCGCCCCAGCGAGAACGCCGAAAACGTCCAGTCATCCGGCACGTTATTGACCATCGCCATGAACGTATTGAGGTCATTCGGCGCGCCCCAAGGCACGCCCATACAAAGCTGCACCAGCGCAGGGCCATTCAGAACGCCATCCTTAACCAATTGTTTTGCATACCATAAATGGCCGGTGTCAAAGGCTTCGATCTCTGGCATCACGCCCATCTCGGTCATCATGGCACCCATCGCGGTCAGCATCCCGGGCGTGTTGGTCATCACGTAATCAGCCTCGGCAAAGTTCATAGTGCCGCAATCGAGCGTACAAATCTCCGGCAGACACTCAGCAACATGGGTCACGCGCTCCGCCGCGCCGACCATGTCGGTGGTGTTCGACAAAGGCAGCGGCGCCTCAGAGGAGCCAAAAATCATGTCGCCGCCCATGCCTGCGGTCAGGTTGAGTACGACATCGACTTGCGCGTCGCGGATACGGTCGGTCACCTCACGATAGTATTCGAGCTTTCGGGAAGGCGCGCCTGTATCGGGGTCTCGCACATGGCAGTGCACCACGGCCGCGCCGGCTTTTGCTGCTGCGATGGCGCTATCCGCGATCTGCTTGGGACTGCGCGGCACGTGCGGGCTGCGATCTTGCGTGCCGCCCGATCCGGTCACGGCACAGGTGATAAACACCTCACGGTTCATGTCCAATGGCATCGCACAATCCTCCCTCTGTCCTTATCGCAGAGGCGCAGATTCGGCGGGCTTTGCCAATATCAGAAACGACCTGCGCCGCGCTCCGCCCGACGCAAACGTCTTCTAGAACGGCATCGGAATTGATTGATTGGCGGCGTTAATCTCGGTTCTGATGTCGTCAGTCAGCGCTACATTTGTGGTCGCCAAAACGTGCTCTAGCTGGGTCATCGTAGTCGCACCAAAGATTACAGACGTCATGAACGGTCGCTCAGCACACCATGCAAGTGCCATGTGGATGGGATCCAGTGCGTGACGGCGCGCAATCTGCAAGTAACTGTCAACTGCGTCCAGCATACGGTCTGTTCGGCGCCCCCCAAGATCGGCAACAAATGTGGCGCGGCTCCCTTCCGGGACCGCTCCCTTTTGATACTTTCCTGTCAACAAACCGGCAGCGAGCGGTGAAAACGCAAGCAATCCAACATCTTCGTGCAGGCTGACCTCTGCCAGATCGGTGTCGAACATACGGCACGCCATTGAATATTCGTTCTGGATCGACGCCGGGCGCGGCCCGCCCGTGCGCTCAGCGGCAGCGATCCACTGCATCGTGCCCCATGCGCTTTCATTAGACAGCCCGAATGCGCGAATGCGCCCCTTTTTGACCTCGTCCTGTAAGGCGCCCATGCAATCTTCCATGTTCTGAATTTCGGACTTCCGAACTTGGCCGGATGGGTCGTATTTCCAGTTTTGACGGAACATGTAGCTTCCCCGATTGGGCCAGTGAAACTGGTATAAATCAATGAAGTCTGTCTTCAGGCGACGCAGGGATCCTTCGACCGCATTCGGGATCGACTTGGCCGTTATCGGTGCGCCACCGCGCACATGCTTCATGCCAGCGCCGGAATGTTTTGTCGCAAGTACAAGGTCATAGCGTCGCTGAGAATGGTCGTTGAGCCACAGGCCAATGATCCGTTCCGTGCGCCCGATCGTTTCCGCAGAGACCGGATTGACCGGGTACATTTCCGCTGTGTCGACGAAGTTGATCCCGTTGTCTAAGGCATAGTTGATTTGGTCATGCGCCTCATCGACGTTCGTTTGTGTCCCCCATGTCATGGACCCAAGGCAGAGCGCGCTCACTTCTATTCCGGTTCGGCCAAGCGGGTTCATCTTCATATCAGTTTTCCTCGTCGTGTCGGTTCGCGCAATGCGGGCACGCTACTGTGCAGGTCTGGGCTTGACCAGCGGATAGATGTGCGCAAAAACTGGAACAAATAGGGAACATATATTGGATATCTCAGCGCGATCACAGCAGCATCCTCTACTTGGGCGGCGTCAGGCGCGCGCGCTCCCTGCCGTGCGGGTTGTGCCAGACAAAGATGAACTGTCTCTTACCTGTGGGCGGTTACATGAAGGCTGTGGACCTGCGCGGCGCACATTGGCTTTATGGCTGGCGGCGCAGATGTCCGGCCCGGTTTTGTGGGTCGCGCCGGGTTGGAACCGAGATCGCCTGCATGCGGATGGCATGTTGGCATGGGTGGACCCGGCCCGGTTTATCTTTGTCGATGCACTCCGGGCGGATGACGTGCTTTGGACGCTGGAAGAAGCGCTGCGTTCTGGCGCAGTCCCGTTCGTGGTGGGTGACTTGCCCGGACTGCCGGGGCTGACACAAGTGCGTCGGCTGCACCTAGCCGCAGAGACCGGGGGGCAAAACGGCGCGCACCTGCCTTTGGGTCTTATTCTAACTCCGGAGATGGGTGGCGCGCAGGGGGTGGAAACGCGCTGGCATCTGCAATCGGATCATGCGCAGCATACCGGTCAATGGCTGCTGTCCCGCCTGCGTGCGCGCACAGCACCGCCAAAGACCTGGACCTTACAGCGCCTCTCTAACCCCGGCGGTGCCACAAAATTGCACGCCGCATAAAAACGACGCGCGCACGTCGAAACTGCACAAGCACAGCACCCAAGTGACTGTCACGCACACAGCATGCGTCTGATGATTTCCTTTGCAGCTTTGTTTTTGTCCGTGTTGTTGTTGCAGCTGTCGTCAGGTGGCGTCGGGCCGCTTGACGCGTTGTCCGGAATTGCTCTGGATTTCACGCGCCAACAAATCGGCCTTTTGGGGTCGGCGCATTTTCTTGGGTTCTTTATCGGATGCTGGTGGGCACCGCGCCTGATGGGGACCGTTGGTCATTCTCGTGCTTTTGCGGCGTTCACAGCCGCCGGAGCCATCGGGTTGCTTGCGCATATGCTTGTCATTGACCCCTATGCCTGGGCCTTGATGCGTATTGCTTCCGGTATCTGCGTCGCAGGTTGTTACACGGTCGTCGAAGCCTGGTTACAAGCAAAGGTCACCAATGAAACCCGTGGCCGGGCGATGGGCATCTACCGCGTGATTGACATGAGCGGGTCTCTCGCCGCTCAAATGGTAATCGGCTTTCTGGAACCAGCTTCTTACGTGTCTTACAACCTGCTCGCCATTGTGTGTTGCGCAGCTCTCTTGCCACTGACCCTGACCCGCTTACCCCAGCCAGAGACTCCCTCTGCGCCGCGCTTGCGCCCGTCGCTTGCCTATACTCGCTCACCACTGGCTGCGGCAGGCGTGGTGGTTGCGGCGCTGTCATCGGCATCATTCCGGATGGTTGGCCCGTTATATGGGCAGGAAGTCGGCCTAAGTGCCCAACAGATCGCATGGTTCTTGTCGGCCTTTGTGATCGGCGGTGCAGTAGCGCAATACCCTGTTGGGTGGCTGGCGGACAAATTCGACCGACGCTGGATTCTGATCCTGCTGTCACTTGCGGCAATGCTGAGCTCAATTCTCACGGTGTATTCAACGGCTTTTGGCATGCTCGGCATCTTTGGTGCTGCCATCATCTTTGGGTTAACGACGTTTCCAATCTACTCCGTTGCCGCGGCTCATGCCCATGACTTCGCCAGCAGCGAAGAGCGGGTCGAACTGTCAGCAGCGCTCATGTTCTGGTTCGCTCTCGGGGCAATTGCGGCACCGTTTGTTGCATCCACCTTGATTGATGCGTTCGGGCCTGGTGCTCTCTTCATTATGATTTCGGTCGGTCACGCGCTGTTGATCCTGTTTGGCCTGACACGGATGCGCGTGCGTTCGACGCAAACGACGACGCGATATGTCTATGCGCCGCGCACCAGTTTTCTTGTCGGGCGTCTGCTTGGCAAATCCCGCGAAGACCGTTGATTTGCACGTCCCGCATCCGTTTTGAACTCTGGCCCTCGCTCTTTGCTTCCGTTACATGAGCGCGACACAGTCAGCGCAGGGCAGCAACATGGCACGCCATCTCATCACTTCCGCCATTCCTTACATTAATGGCGTCAAGCACTTGGGCACTCTCGTGGGGTCACAATTGCCCGCAGATCTGTACGCGCGATATCAACGTGCGCGCGGGCACGAAGTGTTGTTTTTGTGTGCGACGGACGAGCATGGGACACCAGCAGAACTTGCGGCGGCCAAGGCCGGCAAGCCAGTCGAAGACTATTGTGCCGAGATGCACGCCGTTCAGTCAAAATTGGCGGATGGGTTTCGGCTCAGCTTCGATCATTTTGGACGCTCCTCATCCCCACAAAACCACGCGCTGACCCAGCACTTTGCCGGGCGTCTTGCAGATGCGGGGCTGATTGAGGAAGTGACTGAGCAGCAGGTGTTTTCCAACACCGACCAACGCTTCTTGCCAGATCGCTACATTGAAGGAACATGCCCCAATTGCGGATATGAAAAGGCGCGGGGCGATCAGTGTGAAAACTGCACGAAGCAGCTTGATCCCACGGATCTACTAGAGCCGCGCTCGGCCATTTCCGGAGCAACTGATCTGGAAGTGCGAGAGACCAAACATCTATATCTGCGTCAGTCGACCATGAAGGACAGATTGGACGCCTGGATCGATAGCAAAACAGATTGGCCGATCTTGACGACATCTATCGCCAAGAAGTGGCTTCACGATGGTGATGGCTTGCAAGATCGTGGAATTACGCGTGACCTCGATTGGGGGATTCCGGTGCGCCGTGGGGATGAGGACTGGCCGGGAATGGACGGCAAAGTCTTTTATGTCTGGTTCGACGCTCCGATTGAATACATTGCAAGTGCAAAAGAGTGGGTCGACGCCGGTAAAGGATCAGACTGGGAACGTTGGTGGCGTACGGACCGAGGTGCAGATGATGTGCGCTACACGCAGTTCATGGGCAAAGACAATGTCCCGTTTCACACGCTCAGCTTTCCCACCACAATCTTGGGGTCAGGCGAAGACTGGAAGCTGGTAGACTATATCAAATCGTTTAACTTTCTGACCTACGATGGCGGCCAGTTCTCAACATCGCAAGGCCGCGGCGTCTTTATGGACGATGCTTTGGACATCTTGCCATCGGACTATTGGCGATGGTGGTTGCTGAGCCATGCGCCAGAAACCTCGGATTCTGAATTCACTTGGGGCAATTTCCAAGTTTCGGTCAACAAAGACTTGGCCGATGTACTCGGAAACTTCATCAGTCGAGTTACGAAGTTCTGCCGTTCGAAATTTGGTGAAACCGTTCCGTCCGGTGGGACTTGGGGAGAGCGCGAAACCGCTTTGGTTGAAACGCTGGAAACCCAGTTGCAGTCTTACCAAAACCATCTGGATAGAATTGAGATCCGTAAAGCTGCCGCAGAACTGCGAAGCATCTGGGCTGCCGGGAACGAATACCTTCAGCATGCTGCACCTTGGTCAACGTTTAAAGAAGACCCAGAACAAGCAGAGGCACAGATCCGGCTTGCATTGAATTTGATTGTCTTCTTTGCACAAATTTCGGAACCATTTTTGCCCGATGCCGCGGATAGTATTAGAGCAAGCTTTGGCTCCATTCCCGCGCAATGGCCTTCAGAAGTGGCTTCGGCGGTAGAAAAAATGCAGCCGGGTCATGGTTTTGTTGTACCAGACAACCTTTTTGCAAAGGTAACGGATGACCAAGTGGCTGAATGGCAAGATCGCTTTAGCGGCACAGGCTAGCTATCGGTTTTCGGCACAATGGTGTCTCGAAGAAACTCCTCTCCGCGAGACACCGTGACCTAAGTCAGGGGGTTTTCGCCCGGACCACACTAAAACTCCTCCCAACCATCAGCATCAGCTGCGAAGTCCAATGCAGTAGCGCCTTGGAGAACCGGCGCTTTAGCTTGTGCTGGCTTTTTTGCCGATGGGCTGACAACTTCCGAAGACGGAGTTGATCGCTCCACTACAGGTCCAGTCTGTCCACTACTTGACACTTCAAACCGTGATACCGCGTTGGCCAATGAATCCGCCTCAGATATCAATGCGTGGCTTGCAGCTGTTGTCTCTTCGAACATTGCCGCGTTTTGCTGGGTCACCTGATCCAAGTCATTCACTGCTGAGTTTATCTCATTCAGACCAGCAGCTTGTTCAGTCGTTGAAACCGCGATGTTGGCAACGAGGTCGCTAATCTCAGAAATCGAGTCAACAATCGCGGACAAGGCCGCGCCTGTTCTGTCGACGAGTTCGACACCGGATTGTACTTGTTGCTCGCTGGCCGAAATCAATTCATTGATTTCGCGCGCTGCGTCAGAAGATCGTTGAGCCAACGCACGAACTTCGGTCGCCACAACTGCAAAGCCACGACCCGCTTCACCTGCCCGAGCGGCTTCAACACCCGCGTTCAAGGCCAATAGGTTGGTTTGGAACGCAATGTCGTCGATGACGCTGGTAATCTTGGATATCTCTTGCGAAGACGACTTGATCCCATCCATGGCTGAGACTGCTTCTTTGGCGATATTACCGCCCTCTTGAGCACTGGCCTGTGCAGCGTTTGCCTTTTCGCTCGCACCTTGCGCACCATCAGCAGCTGATCGCACAGACGATGTCAGTTGATCCAGTGCGGCGGCCGTTTCTTCCAGTGTCGCAGCTTGCCGTTCCGTTCTGCTCGACAAGTCATCAGCTGCAGTTGTGATCTCTGCGGTCTCGCTGCGGATAGAGGCTGTGTTGTTCACCACGGCCAATATTGCGTCCTGCAAGGAACGGGTCGTCGTGTTAAAGTCTGCGCGAAGGCTTTCATAGGAAGGCGCAAAAGGTGTCGAAATTTCGGAATCAAGTTTGCCTTTGGACAAGTCTTTCAAACCACGACCCAGTGCTGTCACGACCTGTTCCTGCTCAGCCTCTGATTTGGCTTTTGCCTGATCCGCTGCTGAACGGTCGGTTTCATGGCCCGTAACGTCCATCGCAACAAGCAAGTTCTTCTCAATTTTTCCGTACAAATCTTTGATCGCGACGAAGCTCCCGTCGAGGAAGCGGTCTTCAGCGCTATCAGCGGATTTGAACCTCAAACGCCCAGATATGGCTTCTTGCGACAATGGATCGGCATGCACAGAACCATCTGGAATGAACATGTTGGAAAATTTTGCCGATCCAATCTGCAGATCGCTCAGGCCCATGACATCGCAGAAGTTCGAATTCGCGAATACCAAGGCACCGTCAGGCGAAAAGTCGGCACGCAACATGGCACTATCGATTGCTTCAACCATTGCAGTGTTGCGATAAGCTTCTGTTCTATCCGACCATTCTACGACCGCCCCTGTCATCTTGCCTGACACGTCTAATGCAGCATTCAATTTCACACGCACACGGGCTTTGCCAATCGAAATGGTTTTGGATACGGGCAATGCGCCTTCCGCACGTTCATCCACATCCTGAACGATTTCAGTCAAATCCGGAATGTCGCGCAGAGACGCGCCTGTCGGATCACTAATGGAAACTCCTGGCCAAGTTGCGCGCACGCCGTCGCCCAAATCCTGCAACATGGACGCGAACGCGGGATTGAAGTACATGACGCGCAGATCTGGTCCGACTACCATCATCGGCGCGGTGGAACCTTCATACGCGGCACTCTTGAACGCACTGTCGCGTGCGAGTTCTTCCCCGTCCAGTAACTGCGACCGGAAACTGTCGATTTGAACTGCAATCTGCCCGACTTCATCCTGGCGATGAACATGCGGTACCGAAAGATCGTATTGGCCACCAGCTACAGTTTCGACCGCACCGGAAAGCTGGACCAATGGTCGAGAGACCCATTGCCGGACTGCCAAACCAACGCCTGCCAAGCTCACCGTGAGCATAACCAACGAAATTACAATCGCTTCAAATATCAAGTCCTGGCGGGTCTTTGCTAGGGTTGCATCGCTCCAACGGGTCAGAACAGCACCGACCACGGCGTCGCCACTTCCGAACATCACGGGGATAGCGTGGCTCAAGCCATCGGCAAACTGTACCGCTTCGCCACTTGTCAGCACATATTGAAGCGCTTCATTGTCAGCGACGGTAACCTCGCTCGCCCCTTCAGCCATCGGGAACAGAATGTCACCAGCCGCATTCACCACGACAGCGCCATTCCAGATTTCTGTCGATGGCCCTGATGCGCTTGATATGATTTCTGCAATCGCTTCCGAGTTTCCGAACTTGACGGACCCGCCGATCTGCATTCCTAGCATAGTCGTAATTGAGGATGCCTCATTGACGATATGTTCGCGTGCCTGCGATTGCGACGATCGGATTGAGGCGATTTCCAGAACCGTGATTGTGACAACAATCGCGAGTGCAAATATTCCGATGATTTTGACAAAAAGGCTGTTCATTCAAAGGCATCCCATGTTTTGCCGCGTGATCTGACAAGCGCAGAACCGCACGCTTAGTCATGGTCGTGCATTGAATCAGCCGACCAATGACCCGGACACCTAGATCGAATTCATTGAAACTCGCTTAACGGAAACTCGTTGCATCCGTGGAAAACCAGACCCTGGGCGAACTTGTTTCGAACGCCGCGAAGAACCGAAAACCCTCACTTCGTTCGGCGTACGATGCTATTCAGCAATCACCTCAACAAGGCAGGAATGCGCAATTGGCCCCTGAGCGAGTTTCGAGGTTCCTTTATCCACGGTCAAAACGTTTGGATTACCCGTTTGGCATAGGGTATTTTTGGGGTTGAACCAAGCACCGGTAGCAAGCTGTACCACACCACGCCGAATACCAGAGGACACACGCAACTGGGCCCGGCATTCACCGCGGGAGTTTCTCAAGCGCACGATCTGACCATCGATCAGACCACGTGTCTTGGCATCGTCTAGGTGCATCAGCACCAGTTCAACGCCATTGGGACGATCTGCACGACTGACCGGGCCGTGATCTAACTGGCTGTGCAATTTGTTTTTGGGTTGGTTCGAAATCAAGTGCAGTTGGAAAGGTTCCGTTTTGCCCAACCATTCAGCGGGTTCGAACCAAGTGGGATGACCGGGACAATCTTCATAACCAAAGCCCGCGATGGTTTCGGAAAATATCTCGATCTTGCCGGACGGCGTTTCAAGAGGGTTCGCGTCAGGATCTTCGCGAAAAGAACTCATCATCACGGATGGTTTTGGCGGGTCGGGCAATCGCACCCACCCCTCACGCTGAAAGGTATCCCAATCCGGCAGGTCAATCTGTTCAGCAGCCGCGCGCTGCCGAGAGGTGGACCAAATCCAACGCAGCCAATCTTCGGGGGTGCGTCCATCCGTAAAGGCGTCTTCCACGCCCATCTCAAGTGCTATTCCGCGAAAAATCTCGTGATCATCCCGCGCCGCACCCACAGGTTCAATCGCGGCGTCCATTGCAACGACATACGGATCTTTCGGTGTCATCGCGATGTCTTGACGCTCCAACGGAGTGGTGCACGGCAAGACAATATCGGCGTGGCGCGCCAATGCGTTCCAGCACCATTCGTTAGCAATCACCGTGTCCGGTTTTGACCAGGCGTTACGCATCCTGTTGAGATCCTGATGGTGATGGAAGGGATTGCCACCTGCCCACCAAACGATCTTGATGTCGGGGTACGTGTATTGCTGGCCGTCGTAGTCAAAAGTGCCACCGGGGTTTTCGAGCAGTTCGGTGACACGCGCAACCGGAATGAAATCTTTGACCGGGTTGACCCCTTGCGGAAACGTCGCCCAATCGAGCTGGATCCGGTTCAACCCGACATCGTTCATCGCGGAGTAACCAAACCCAAGCCCGGTACCTGGCAGACCCAATTGTCCTAGCATTGAGGCCAGCGCAATCGCTGCCCAGAACGGTTGCTCTCCGTGGTCTTGACGCGTCAATGCCCAGGCGACAGAAATCATCGTGCGGCTGTTGGCCATGCGCCGCGCCAGACGGCGGATGTCATCAGCGGGAACATCACAAATTTCGCCCGCCCAGTTGGCGGATTTCACAACCCCGTCTGTATCCCCCAACAAATACGCCGCAAATTTGTCGAACCCTTGCGTATAGCGGTTGAGAAATGCGGCATCATGCAAACCTTCCTTCAAAAGAGTATGGCTCAGCCCCAACATGAACGCGACATCTGTGCTTGGGCGTGGCGCAATCCACTCCGCGCCGACGGCGTCATCAATGTCTTCACGCAGAGGCGATATGTTCACGAACGCGACACCAGCATGGTGCGCGGCAAGCAATCCGGCTCTTTGAACATGCGCGCCGGTGCCCCCTTGTGTAATTTGTCCGTTCTTCATCGGCACACCACCAAAGGCAACAAACAGCTCGCAATCTGACGCGATGCTGTCCCACGATGTCGTGCTCGTCAGATGTCCCCGAAAGGTCCCAAGAACATGCGGTACGAGAACTTCGGCAGCCGCAAAGGAATAGGTATTTTTCGAACTGGTAAATCCGCCGATGCAGTTCAGGAACCGCTTGAGTTGGCTTTGCGCATGATGAAAACGACCGGCACTGGCCCACCCGTAGGACCCCGCATAAATCGCGTTGTTGCCATGGGCATCGATCACCCGCTTCAGTTCGGCCGCAACCAGCCGGTTGGCCTTATCCCAACTGACTTCCACGAAACTATCTTGCCCACGAAGATCACCACGTGTGCCCGGACCGCCTTCAAGCCAGCTTTTGCGCACCATCGGCATTTTGATCCGGGAGTCGTCGTCAAGCACGTCGACAATCCCGTGACCGATAGGGGAAGGATCTTTATCCTCTTCGAAATCAACAAGATGCGTGACGCGTCCGTTTTCAACATGCACGCGATATGTACCCCAATGGCTGGAGGTCAGCAGATCTCTTTTGCGGTTGGGACTGTCTGTAACTGTCATGTCCATCAGCCTAGCCAAGTTGGTTCCAGCAAGCCAGACAGTTGAGAACGCTTGAACCGTGATGGAGAGTGAGACTGGACGCCAGTGTCAAATCTTTGCACAGGATAAGTGCATGGCTGTTATCGAACTCTGCGCACCTTTGAACATTGCGTCATCTCGCGCCAATGCACGGACACAGTCAGCAAAAGCCGGAGTAGCGCTTCAGTCAGACAGTGCGGCCAAAGCCGCCAGTGCAACGTCACAATCCTGATCCGGGCTACCCGAACCGATGCCAATACCGCCCACGACCTCATCCCCAATGATGATAGGAAAGCCTCCCGCCAAACGCGTCACATCGCCTTGCGTTGCAGCAGCAATGGCCAGACCAACCTTTTCTGGAATGTCCCCACTTGGCGCCCGGATGGAGGCTGCGGTTCTGGCTTTGGTTCGGGCACTTTTCAGGCTTAGAAACTTGGCGCCTGTCATCCGCAACGCGGCCAGTGTTTCGCCGCTTGCGTCCACGATGACAATGCATTGGGGTTGGCCGATCTTTTCAGCTTTGCTGACGGCGGCGTTCAGCATCAACAAGGCGGCCTGATGCGTCAGGCGGATTGTGGGTTCGGTGAGCATCTCATACGTCTCCAATCGGCGACACACCGTTCACGTTAAGGAAAACCGAGTAAAGCGAGGTCGTTCCACAGATAAACAGCCGATTGAGCTTGGGACCACCAAAACAAACATTGCCCACAAGTTCAGGAATATGAACCTTGCCAATCAACTCACCATCCCGGTTCAGGCAATGAACGCCATCAGCCGCCGAACTCCAGATGCGACC
>CAZDXI010000073.1:0-11864 GCA_964509095.1 uncultured Rhodobacterales bacterium | reverse complement strand
CCTCAACGTGTGTTTGATCGCTGGTCAATTGTCCAACGACATCGGACGAAGCATCCGGGGTGGCACGCACGTTCAGGCTGTCATTTTCTGAAACACCGACCACAGAATGCAGCGTCGGCCAGTCTTGCGCTGTGGCCGCGAATGGGAACAGAATGAGGAAGGCAAGCAGGCGGATCATCGTTTCGCGCTCCAGCTGAGGGAAGCGTTGCGGCGCGTGTAGAATTCGCCCATCAGGCCGATCATCAGAAAGATAATGCCGATCGTCAGCGGATATTCCCAAGACGAATAGCGCGGGTTGTAGTTGATGAACGTAAAGCCGCGTGCTTGATCAATGGCATGGAACAAAGGGTTCCAATCGAACATCGCCAGCATGAAACTTGGCAGCGTATTGGCGACAAACATTTTGCCAGACGCGATCATGTTGGCCCGCTGATAGATCGTGGTGAAGATTTGCACAAAGCTTGGAAACCAAGGCTTTACGGCAAGAAGCACCAAACCCAGGGCTGCGCCGGTAAACCAAGCCAGCAACAGCATGCCCATCGCGTGCATCGGCTGTTCGATCGTGAAGGGTGTGAAGGCGACATGATAGACAAACAGGATCATGAACAGTGATAGCAACTGAATATAGAGCGCCCCAAGTGCTGCCGACGTGATCGCAATGATCGTGTTCATTGGGGCGTGCTGCATCATCGGGCTTGCTGGGCCTTCGGACCCAACAACAGCGCCGAGCGTCTTTGTATGCGTCATGTAGAGGAAAATCCCCGACATGATGTAGATCAGGAAGTCGCCCCGGATAGCAGCGCCCCGAAGGCCAAGCACAGAGAACATGACGTAAAATGCCAGAACGAAGATCACGACCTGAAGCATGTTCATCACTATCGCCATAAACGCGTTATTATGCGTTTTGCGAACCGAGCGAACAATGGAATGGTACACGAGTTCGGCAATGTTCAACGCCACACCAATCGACGTCCGCGGTTTGCGCGCAGGCTGGAAGTTGAACATGAGGGCCGAGCCTTTTGATGTTTTGTCTGCCGTATCACGGAATTCTTGCTGTTCCGTTAGTTGAAGATCATAAGGGCTTTGACCTTGCGGATCAATAAAGGTGAACGCTGATGGACTACGCCAAGTTGCAACATGTGATGCGAAAACTCGCTCTGGAGGCTGGCGATGCGATTATGGAAGTCTATGCCAAGGACGATCTGGGTGTTGAGTCCAAGGCAGACGAAAGCCCGGTGACGGCCGCAGACAAAGCTGCGGATGCGATCATTTCCCAAGGTTTAAGGGATGCTTTTCCGGATGTGATGTTGGTGACAGAAGAACAGGCAGACAGCCACGACTTGACCGGGGACAGTTTCCTGATTGTGGACCCGCTGGATGGCACAAAGGAGTTCATTCACAAGCGTGGCGACTTTACGGTGAATATCGCATGGGTAGAACAAGGCGTGCCGGTGCGCGGGGTTGTCTTTGCCCCCGCAAGGAAACGGATGTTCTTTACTCTGGCCGATGGCAGCTCTGTCGAAGAGGAGGGGCCCTTCGACAAGAAAACAACTGGGGCGTGTAGACCGATTCGGGTGGCGGCCAGTGACAATGCAGATCTTTTGGTTGTCGCGAGTAAATCCCACCGAGATCAGGCAACCGACGACTACATAAATCTTTACAAAGTGAAAGACATGAAGAGTGCGGGGTCCTCGTTGAAATTCTGCTTGGTCGCGACGGGCGAAGCGGATGTGTACCCAAGACTCGGTCGCACGATGGAATGGGACACTGCGGCTGGGCACGCTGTGTTGACAGGAGCAGGCGGAGACGTTGTGCGTTTTGATGATCATACACCGCTGAGATACGGGAAACCGGGGTATGAAAACCCGTTCTTCATTGCGACGTCATCGACGGTGGATCTGAAACAGGCATGAGCGTTCTGATTGCAATTCCCGCGCGGTATGCGTCAACGCGGTACCCTGGGAAGCCACTTGTGAACCTGACCGGAGCATCCGGAGTCTCACAAAGCCTGATCGAAAGAAGTTGGCGCGCAGCCAAGGCGGTATCTGGCGTGGACCGCGTGGTGGTTGCGACGGATGATACGCGCATTCAGGAGGCGGCAGAGAGTTTTGGCGCGGACGTCGTTATGACGTCCGAGCAATGCCAAAACGGTACTGAACGCTGCGCTGAAGTTATTGAGAATATTGGTGAATTCGATATTGTCGTGAATCTACAAGGGGACGCGCCCTTAACACCGGCTTGGTTCGTTGAAGCGCTGGTCGATGGCCTGCGGGCGGCACCGGAGGCAGAAGTCGCGACCCCAGTGTTGCGCTGTGATGGTGCCGCATTGAATGGATTTTTGGCCGATCGCAAAGCTGGTCGTGTCGGTGGCACAACGGCTGTGTTCGACGCGCATAATGTCGCGATGTATTTCTCCAAGGAAGTGATCCCATTCACGTCAAAGTCTTATGCGGATACGGAACCAACGCCTGTGTTTCACCATGTCGGAGTCTATGCCTATCGCCCGGAAGCCTTGCGGAAGTATGCGAGTTGGCCTGCGGGTCCCGTCGAGCAGCTGGAAGGTCTGGAGCAGCTTCGCTTTATGGAAAATGGCAGCAAGGTTTTGTGTGTTGAAGTCGATGCCAGAGACCGACAGTTCTGGGAGCTGAACAACCCCGAAGACGTGCCAAGGCTAGAGGCCATGATGGCCGCAATGGGAATGACGTAACACTTTCCCCACTAACTGAATGTTGTGGTTTTGCGTTCAACTGACTAACCACAACAGGCAGCATTTTTGCATTTATAAAGAAAGTACGGATACACTCCTGTTTGGGAGTTGATTAAAATTACGGCGGCGGAGAGACGGCTAGGTCAGAAATCTACAAAAATCCGCCGCAATTTAAGCAAGTTTGTCGGTGATGTACCGTTAAAACACTACGTCTGTTATAGGACAGTAAACTTCTCCACGTGTAGTGGAAGACCAGATTGAGGATGGGTCATGCGTAAAAAGGTAACGAAAGCGATTTTTCCAGTAGCCGGACTTGGTACACGGTTCCTACCGGCCACGAAGTCAGTTCCCAAAGAAATAATGACACTGGTTGATCGCCCATTGATCCAATACGCAATTGATGAGGCGCGTGCCGCCGGCATCAAAGAATTCATCTTCGTAACGTCACGCGGGAAAGGTGCCCTAGAAGACTACTTCGACCATGCCCCGACGCTGGAACAAGAGCTTCGCAAGAAGAACAAGACAGAGCTGTTGGACGTTCTGAAGAACACAAACATGGAAAGCGGTGCGATTGCGTACATCCGTCAGCACCGTGCGCTTGGCCTTGGTCACGCAGTCTGGTGTGCGCGGCGTTTGATCGCCAATGAGCCCTTTGCAGTGATTCTGCCCGACGACGTTATTGCTGCGGAAAAGCCCTGCCTTCAGCAGATGGTCGAAGCCTACGAAGAAACTGGCGGCAACATGGTTGCTGCTATGGAAGTCGCGCCAGAAAAAACCAGTTCTTACGGTATTCTCGACGTGAAAGAAGACAAAGGATCGATGGTGGCCGTACGGGGTATGGTGGAAAAACCTGCTGCTGACTCTGCGCCGTCTAACCTTGCGGTGATTGGCCGATACATCCTGTCGCCGAACGTGCTGAGCAATCTGAACAAGATCAAATCAGGTGCTGGTGGCGAGATTCAACTGACGGACGCGATTGCTTCTGAAATTGACCAAGGCAACAACGTCTATGGATACCGGTTCCGGGGCCAACGTTTTGACTGCGGGTCCAAGTCAGGTTTCCTGCAAGCGACTGTAGCCTTCGGCCTTGCACGCGACGATCTACGCGAGGACCTGTTCGGGTATTTGCAAGATATTGTGAAAATTGGTCAGGCCGCAGAATAACTGCACCTGAACCGGAGAGTTCCAATGACTGTTGTTCTTGTCACGGGCGGCGCGGGCTACATCGGCTCGCATGCCTGCAAAGCCCTGCGCGCGGCCGGATATACACCGGTGACTTTCGACAATCTCGACACTGGCTGGAAGGACGCAGTGAAATTTGGTCCCTTTGAAGAAGGGGATTTGATGGACCGCGCGCGGCTGGACGAGGTTTTTGCAAAGCACAAACCTGCTGCGGTGATGCACTTCGCTGCGCTTAGCCAGGTGGGTGAGTCTATGTCCGATCCCGGAAGGTATTGGCGGAACAATGTTTTTGGCAGCCTGAACCTGATCGAAGCTGCGGCAGATGCGGGGTGCAAATCCTTTGTTTTCTCATCAACCTGCGCGACTTACGGGGATCAGGACGGCGTGACGCTAGACGAAAATTCTGAGCAGCACCCGATCAACGCCTATGGAGCGTCCAAACGCGCGATTGAGGATATTCTTGAAAATTTTGAGGCATCCCACGGGCTGCGCCACGTGATTTTCCGGTATTTCAACGTCGCGGGTGCAGATCCGGATGGAGAAGTCGGAGAGTTCCACAACCCTGAAACGCACCTGATTCCGCTTATGCTTCAGGCAATAGACGGGCAACGTCCTGCGTTGACCATCTTTGGTACCGACTATGACACGCCCGATGGAACATGCATCCGCGATTACGTGCATGTGTGCGATCTGGTGGATGCGCACATCCTTGGCCTGAAGTGGCTCGAAGACGACAAAGGGTCTCGTGTGTTTAATCTTGGGACGGGTACCGGGTTTTCTGTACGCGAAGTTATTGATCAGTCGCGTGCCGTTACAAACCGCGAAGTTCCGTATCAGGAAGGCGAACGGCGTGCTGGGGATTGCACCAAGTTAGTGTCTGGATCGACGCGCGCCGAAGAGGAATTGGGCTGGCAACCCAAACGCTCAACCATGAAAGATATGATTGCAGACGCATGGAGATGGCACCAATCTGGCCATTATGAAGGCTAGACCATCCTCGCTTGGTGATCTGATGTTACGATACCGCCGCCGTTGGATTCGACGGAAAAGGCTGTGGCGTGCCTTTCGTAGCCGCCATGATCTGTCCTTGGTGCAAGATAACCGAGACGCCATTCAAAGTGATATGATCCTCGGGTTCTGTACGTTGCGGAACGAAGCGTTGCGGCTTCAGTACTATCTGGATCATTACAGACGGCTGGGTGTGGGGCACTTCTTAGTTGTTGATAACGGAAGTGACGATGGGTCGGCGGCGTTCCTAAGCCAACAACGTGATGTCAGTGTGTGGCACACGACAGAGAGCTACCGAAGATCGAGGTTTGGTGTTGACTGGCTCAACTGGCTCAAGATGCGGCACGCGCATGGACATTGGGTTGTGGTCGCAGATGCGGATGAAATCCTGATCTATCCAGATTGGGATCGAAGAGACCTGCATGCATTAACCAATTGGATGACCGCCAAGGGTCAAAGAGCGCTCGGCGCGATGATGCTGGACATGTATCCCAAAGGGTCGCCCGATGCGCAGAGTTACGAGCCGGGACAAGACCCGACAGAAGTTTTGGCCTGGTTCGACGCTTACGGGTATTGGACACAACGGCAGCGGAAACTGGACAATTTCTGGCTTCAAGGCGGCGTGCGTGCTCGATGTTTCTTTGCTGATGATCCGGGACGGGCGCCGACCTTGAACAAGTTGCCATTGGTGCATTGGGATCGTCGCTACGCGTTTGTGAATTCAACACATTCCGCCCTGCCTTCGCATCTGAACCACACTTATGACGAAGGAAGCCCATCCGGGGTGCTATTGCATTCCAAGTTCCTGAATGACACGGGCGTTCGGGCTGCTGAGGAAAAGCAAAGGGATGAACACTTCTTGGTCGGTGAGCGGTACGGAGATTACTACGACCGTTTGTCCGAAAGTCCGAATATGTGGTGTGCAGAGTCTACAAAGTACCAGGGATGGCGCCAATTGGTCAAATTGGGTCTTATGACACAGGGCAATTGGTAACGATTTGGCAACAGAAGAGCCAAAATCGACGATATCTTGCACGATCTGGTGACAAGTGAATATTAACGATAAAAGACTAGTCTCATTACACGTGAGGTAGGCTTCGCCGGCTCTGTGTCGGAGTAAAAACGTGCAGCAATTGAGGGCTCTGGCAGAACATGCCAGCAACTGGGTAGACTTTTGGGCTTATTAGGCTCTTATCGGATGCGTCTGGCACGCAAACGGTTGCGCGTTCGTGCGATGCGCAAGTCGATGGACCTACGTTCAATTGCAGACCGAACACCGAGGATCAAACCAGACGATCTTTTGCTGTTTTGCACCCTGCGGAATGAGAAAATTCGTCTGCCGTTCTTCTTGAGTTACTACCGCAAACTCGGGATCGATCACTTCCTTTTTGTCGACAATGACAGCGATGATGGGTCCTTGCAGTATCTGGCGGATCAACCGGACGTGTCGATCTGGTCCACGCCGTCCAGCTACCGGAAATCTCGGTACGGGATGGACTGGTTGACGTGGCTGCAGATGCGTCATGCGCACGATCATTGGACGCTGACCGTCGACCCGGATGAATTCTTTGTCTACCCGTTCTGCGACACCAGACCCCTGCGCGGGCTGACCGATTGGCTGGATGCGTCGTCGATCAAGTCCTTCAGCGCGATGCTATTGGACATGTATCCAAAGGGGCGTCTTGACGCACAACCTTACACACAAGGACAGGACCCGTTTGAGATCGCCTGCTGGTTCGACGCTGGCAACTACACGATCACGCGAAACAAGCGGTATGGGAACTTGTGGATTCAAGGAGGTCCGCGCGCGCGTGTGTTCTTCCCGGAAGAGCCGAAGAAAGCGCCGGCTTTAAACAAGATCCCATTGGTGAAGTGGAACAAGCGATACGCGTATGCGTCTTCCACCCATAACCTGCTGCCGAGGGGGCTTAACCTTGTCTATGACGAATGGGGCGGAGAGAAAGCGTCGGGAATTTTGCTGCACGCCAAATTCCTCGACACGTTTTCCGCCAAGGCAGAGGAAGAGCTGACCCGGAATGAGCATTACTCGGCTTCGGCGGAGTATCAGGCCTACGCCGAACGAATGCGGCATGATCCGCAGCTTTGGTGCAAGTGGTCTGAGAAGTACATCAACTGGAGGCAGTTAGAGATCCTCGGCCTGATGTCCAAAGGGAACTGGGCATGAGCGGCACAATGGGCATTGTCATGCTGGTGCACACAGCACTTGGCAGAGCTGAACAGGTCGCAAAACACTGGGCTGCCGCTGGTTGTCCAGTCGTGATCCATATCGACAAGATTGTGCCGCGAGAAACCGTTGCGAAGTTCAAGGCGGCACTGGCGTCTGAACCCAATATCAGCTTCTCCAAGCGGTTCCGCTGCGAATGGGGCACGTGGGGAATTGTTGCGGCTTCGCAGGCTGCATCCGAGATGCTGCTGCGGGACAACGAAACAGTGCGGCATGTCTATCTTGCGTCCGGCTCTTGTCTGCCACTGCGCCCCGTGAGTGAGTTGGTCGAATACCTCGATGCGCGTCCAAGGACGGACTTCATCGAAAGCGCCACGACCGAAGACGTGCCATGGATCGTTGATGGGTTGGGGCACGAACGCTTCAAGTTACGCTTTCCGTTTTCGTGGAAAAAGAACCGCTGGATGTTTGATCGCTACGTGAAACTCCAGCGCGTGCTCAGGCTTTTCCGAAAAATGCCCAATGGGCTTGTGCCGCATATGGGCAGCCAATGGTGGTGCCTGACGCGTCAGACGCTCACGGCGATTCTGCAAGATCAGGATCGACCAGTCTACGATCGGTTTTTCAAGCAGGTCTGGATTCCAGACGAAAGCTATTTTCAGACGCTTGCGCGGCAATATTCGACGAATATCGAAAGCCGCTCTTTGACTTTGTCGAAGTTCGACTTTCAGGGAAAACCCCACATTTTTTATGATGATCACTTGCAGCTTCTGCGCAGGTCCGACTGTTTCGTCGCGCGGAAGATTTGGCCCCATGCGCATAGGCTCTATGACACCTTCCTGTCAGAAGACGCGGGCGCGCTGAAGAAAACAGAACCCAATCCCGGCAAAATTGACCGCATATTTGCCAGAGCCGTTGATCGCCGGACGCGGGGGCGGCCGGGATTGTATATGCAAAGCAGGTTCCCAAGAGAGGATTGGGAAAACGGTCTGACGGCCGCACCGTATTCGGTGTTTGAGGGTTTCGCAGAGCTGTTTGAAAACTTTGAAACCTGGTTACAAAGGGCGACGGGCGCACGAGTGCATGGGCATTTGTTTGACAGTGAAGCGGTCGAATACGCTGAAAAGCAAAGCTCCATCAATGGAGCGCTGGGCAATGGCGTGGCGGCGCGCGATTATAATCCGACGGGTTTTCTGACGAACCTGATCTGGAACACGCGGGGCGAACGACAGTGTTTCCAGTTCGGACCGCGTAGCAATCAAAAGATCAGTTGGCGGCTGGCGAAGGACCCGAACGCCCAGATTTCGGTGATATCTGGTGCGTGGGCTTTGCCGCTGTTCCGGTCCAACATGAACTTCCTGGACATCCGCAAAGAAGCTGCGCGCCTTCAACAGGTTGAAAGCGAACATATCAAGGTTCTTCGCTCACCATGGTCCAAGGCGCGTATCCGCATCTGGACGCTGGCGGAGTTTATCGAAGCACCCATGGAGCCGCTGCAAGGTATTCTGGACGAGATCAGCCCGGGGACTCAGCGGCGTTTGGCCGAAGCCCCCCATATGGTAGAATTGACCGGGTTTGGACAGTTCCTGCAGAATCTGAAAAACCAAGGCATGCATCCTTACCTGATGGGTGACTTTCCCGTTGACCCGGCGCCGACGCAATCTCCGGATGGTGCGGGTCGCAAACCGTATCTTGTGAAGTGAGCACGCCCGGATGACAGAGCGGTTTGATTACTTCGTGGTTTTTGCTGAGATGCGAACAGGATCGAACTTCCTGGAAAGCAACTTGAACGCGCTTGATGGCGTGACTTGCCACGGGGAGGCGTTCAATCCGCATTTCATTGGCTATCCAAAGACCCACGACATTCTGGGCGTGACGCAAAAGCAAAGGGACCGAAAGCCGGGTCAATTACTTGATGCGGTGCGCGATGACCCAAAGGGGATGGCCGGGTTCAGGTATTTCCATGACCACGATCCACGCGTGCTAGATCAAATGCTGGATGACCCACGGTGTGCGAAGATCATTCTGACCCGGAACCCGGCGGAAAGTTACATTTCATGGAAGATTGCCAAGGCCACGGGTCAATGGAAGCTGACCGACGTGAAACGCCGCAAGGATGGCGCAGCAGTTTTTGATGCAGACGAGTTTTCGGCTCATGTGGAGGCATTGCAGGGTTTTCAGCTTCAACTGATGAACCGGATGCAGTGTTCCGGTCAGACCGCGTTTTACGTTGCCTATGAGGATCTCCAAAGTGTCGACGTTATGAATGGGATCGCTGCGTTCCTTGGCGTTCCCGCGCGATTGGACAAACTGGATAAGACGCTGAAAGTACAGAACCCGGCGCCTCTGTCGCAGAAGGTTGCCAACTTTGCGGAGATGGAAGCAGCACTGGCTGGCGTGGATCGCTATAACCTCACCCGAACGCCAAATTTTGAACCCAGACGCAGCGCGGTCGTGCCGACCTATGTTGCTGGTGCGGAAGTCCCGCTGATTTTCCTTCCGATACAAGGTGGTCCCGTGAACGAGGTTGAAGCTTGGCTGGCCGGACTGGATGGCGTGGACAAGTCGGACCTTCGTCGCCGAATGAACCAAAAAGAGCTGCGACAATGGAAGCGGCAGCACCCCAGGCACCGCAGTTTCACCGTGTTGCGGCACCCAATTGCACGGGCGCACCACGTGTTTTGCCAAAAGATCTTGGGTACCAGCGACGACGCATATCCTCAGATCCGGCACACATTGGCCAAACAGTATCAGGTGGACGTACCCGAGGACGGCGCAGGCGAGACGTGGAGCAAAAGTCAGCACCGCGAAGCATTTGGCGCGTTTCTTGTGTTTCTGAAGGCGAACTTGTCAGGCCAGACAGCCATTCGCGTAGACGCGACATGGTGTTCTCAGACGCATGTTCTGCAAGGATTCGCGAATTTTGTGCTTCCCGATCAGATTATTCGCGAAGACGACATGATGCGTGATTTGACTGGATTGGCGACGTCCTGCGGGATCAATGCCGAAATCGCTGACATCACGACAAGTTCGGATAACCCTTACACGCTTGCCGATATCTATGACGAAGAGATCGAAGCGCTCGGTAAGGCCGCGTATCAACGGGATTACATGATGTTTGGGTTTGGCCCGTGGGGCGAAGGCTAAGCTGCTTTTACAGACTTCACTTCGCTCAGGATCGTGTACAATGTTGCCGCATCATGGTTGGCACGAAGTTTCGCGCAGACTGAGTTTTCCCGAAGCGTTCGTGACACCAATGCAAGCGCCTTGAGGTGCTCAACGCCCGCGTCTTCCGGGGCGAACAGGGCAAATGCGATATCGACGGGCTCACGGTCTACTGCGTCAAAATCGATAGGTTTTTCAAGAAGAATGAACGCGCCCATGACGCGATCCAACTCGCTGAGGCGTGCGTGCGGAAGTGCAACGCCATGGCCCACTCCTGTCGGACCCAGCGCTTCGCGCGCGCGGAGGGCCTCTGTGACCATACCACCGTCCAGACCATAGGCCGACGAAGCAAGTTCGCCCAAGTCCTGAAACAGGCGTTTTTTACTGGAAACAGATGCGGAAACCTTTACGGCCTCCGGTTGGAGGAGTGTTATAAAATCCATCGCACTTCCGTTGGCGCACTTGCCTTGCGCTTATCCACCTTTGATCGGGTCAATCCAGCCAATATTGCCGTCATCGCGTCGATACACGACGTTCAACCCATCTTTGCCTTCGTTCCTAAATACCAACACCGGAGCCCCTGCCAGTTCCATCTGCATGACCGCTTCTCCGACTGAGAGCGACGGGATGGGCGTTTCCATCTCCGCGACGATCATAGGCTGCAGACTTTCGGGCTCGTTGTCTCCGGTGTCCGATTCAGATGCGAGGATATAGGAGGAAGCCCCAAAAAGTTCAACCGGTTCTGTGCGATCCTTGTGATGGTCTTTCAATCGCCGCTTGTAACGGCGCAACTGCTTTTCCATTTTCTCGCTACAGCCATCGAACGCTGCATAGATTTCGTTGGCATGTGCCTTGGCTTGCGCAGTCAGTCCGGTGGACAGGTGAACAACGGTTTCACAGACAAATTCGTGACCAGATTTGGAAAACACGACAAGCGCGTCCGTCGGACGTTCCGCATATTTCTGAACCACATCGCCTAACTCTGTTTTGACGTGAGTCTGTAAAGCTTCGCCGATGTCGATCTGTTTTCCGCTGATCTGATAACGCATGGTGTCTCCTTCATGTGGACAAACATAGCCGTGCTTCACCCGTAATGGGTTAATTTAACAGCAATATTTGGGACTATAGCGGGTAAGCAAGATATGCTTAGCTGCGGCCCGAGCGATGCGGGTCTGAGCAGTGAAAGCAGGGAGCTGCGTAGGCGCCATAACCTCATTGAGCCGCAAAACCGGTGAGTCTGTCAACTGAAAGCCGGGTAAATCTGCCGAAAGAGGTTATACAATTCGGAAGTTTTCGCCCAAGTACACGCGGCGGACATTTTCGTTTTCGATCACATCGTTAGGTGTGCCGGACATCAAAACCTTACCATCATGCAAGATATAGGCGCGATCCACGATCCCGAGGGTTGCCCGCACGTTGTGGTCCGTGATCAGAACACCAATGCCCCGAGTCTTCAGGTCGGCGACCAGATGCCGAATATCCCCGACAGAAATCGGATCGACGCCAGCAAACGGTTCGTCCAGCAGCAGATACCGGGGATTCGCGGCCAAAGATCTTGCGATTTCGACTCGACGACGTTCACCCCCGGACAAGGCCAAAGCGGGAGCACGACGTAGG
>CAZDXI010000072.1:5297-12018 GCA_964509095.1 uncultured Rhodobacterales bacterium | reverse complement strand
AAAACCGTTGTGGGTGCAAGCCCACCCAGGGTTCGAATCCCTGTCTCTCCGCCACAACTCCTAAATAACTGTTTTGAAGCAAAAAAATGACCTGCTGTCCATCGACATGTTATCCATAATGGACAACGCGCCGACGGAGAAAGAGGACATGCAATACCTCAAACAACCACGTGGTCCCGGAACCAGTTGGGTGTTCCGAATTGTCACGCTTCCAGAATCGGTTGGGCATGCCAACCCTTGGGACGGCAAACCTTTCAAAAGGGAGGCCACGCGCGGGCTAGGAACTCGCCGCCTTACAGAGGCGCGAAAGCTGCGCGATGCTCTGCTGGGGGATTTGAGGCGGCTAGGCGTGAAGGGCAATCAATCGCGCGGCGGGTTGGCTATTTTGCGCCAGCGGCCCCAGCGTTCATGCTTGCCATTATCAGGCCTTTGGTTGCGGACCGCACCGACGTGTCCGTCAAGTTCACCGAATGCGAAAACCAGTGTGCGCAGGATGGCCTGAACTCAGGTGAGTTTGATGTGATCGTTTGTGTTGCCAATGCGATGAAGCCCGGCATCACCTACGAAACGCTGTTGGACGTGTCACCTTACGTCTTGGTTTCGCAAGCGCATGTCTTTGCCGCGCGCGCGAATATTGCCATGCAAGATCTGTCAGATGAATCGCTTTTCCTGCTCAATCTGCCCAACATCAGTGAATACGATGCGACCCAATTTGAAGACGCGGGCATTGTGGCGAACATTGTCGCGACGGTGACGCCGTTGGAAATGGTGCGCAGCCTTTCCAGCCGCAGCGTCTACTGTTCGATCGTTCACATGGTGACGGCCAATGACAAGATTTATGCAGGGGACAAGGTCATAGTGGTGCCTTTGCTGCCGCCCGTTGAGCCATTCAGAACTGTCGTCGGTCACCTGCCCGACAACCAGCGCCGACTGGTCAAAGTCTTTGTGGATGAACTTCGGACCTTCTTTCATCTCCCGCAGGCTGACCACTGCATGTGAATTGAAGATGTTCATGGATCTATGCCTGCTGTCTGTATGTCTTTTGATATGCTGGCGTCACAAGTTCTAGTGAACGACTGCACCCACTTTGTACCAACGATTTGAGTAACTTGATCACAGCTTTTGGAACGGGTGGCCAAAACGTTGCTGGAGTTGGTGTTCTGTTAATGACGGGCGCATTGTTCAAAAAAGCTCCAGATTGTTGCCAGTAAACGAAGACGCTTGAGAGTTCGGAGCCTCCTCGGGTGCATCGGCGGCAAGGCGCATGTTTACACGGCCCGTCGTCGGCCAGAACCGGATCGCCCGCGCGGCGTTGCCACCCACCGACGAACTTTGGCACGGGATGTTTTCTTGTTGGAGAAAATTGAAGGCAAACCGTGTGTTTTGATGGCCGATATCAGAGCTGTGCTCAAGCATCTTGCTACCGCCGAATACTTTGGCCTTCAGCCGGTGCCGCATACCACCCAACCGCCCGATTTCGTTAATCAGAACCTCCATATCAGCCACACCAGACACGTCGTATCCTGCGCCGTTGCCCAGCCGTTTCCCTGCGAGCAAAAGGTGGTTCATTCCCCCAACACCCGCCAGATCATCCCACAGGCACACAGATACACAGGAACCAAGCAGGGTCGAAATAACCAATTCCTTGTCATCGGACACAGCGTGCTCACCCTGCGTGATGAGCTTTTGATTGCCGGGGCGTGAGGGATATCGACGATCCGCCATCAAAGACCCTCGGCCATTCGCGCGGAACTGCTCAAGTTCGTCATTTGAGAGACGATTGATTTGCCGATTGCGATTGGGTCATCGACTTGCGCAGCGGCCCCCAATTCGACCGCTGAACGTGGCATCCCATACACAACGCAACTGCCTTCGCTTTGCGCCCATGTGTGAAATCCAGCTTTTCGCAAAGCCAACAAGCCCTGAGCACCGTCGGCGCCCATTCCTGTCAACAAGGCCGCACACCCGTTCAGACCGGTTTGGGCAGCAGAGTGGAACACATCATCAATCGATGGAGAGTATTTTGCGCCTGGCAAGGGCGGCACGAATTCCACGGAGATTACGCCGTCCACAGACTGAGACAATCGTGTCGACACATCGCCTTCGGCGGCTAGGACGGCCATTCCCTCTTGCAAGACCAGCCCATCGCGCGCCATGACAAAGCGGCGTGAAAATTGGTCCGACAGACGTCGGGCGAACCCTCGCAAAAAGTGTTGCGGCATGTGCTGAGCGATCACAATCGGCCATTGTGTATCTTCTACTTCCGACAGGACTTGTTCCAAAGCAGCGACGCCACCCGTCGAAGCCCCCAACAACACAACAGGGCCCTTCCACGGGCTTGCCGAAGTGAACTTGCGCACGCCGTAGTCAGCGGGATTGGCGCGGTTTCGGACATCAACCCGAGTTTGCGCGGCAAAGCAAACGCGATCTCGGATATCCCGCATCATGTCGTCGGACAGCGTGGAGCGTGGCTTTTCGATGCAATCAACCGCACCAAGAGACAACGCTTCGATCGCTTCGTTGCTGCCGTCCTCGGTCAATGCCGACAGCATCACAACCGGCATGGGGCGATAGGCCATCAGGCGGGACAGAAACTCGATTCCTGACATCTCTGGCATATCGATATCCAGCGTCAGCACATCCACTGGAATTTGACGCAAGATATCACGCGCTTGACGACAATTTTCCGCCTCTGCAACAACTTCAAGCCGTTCATCGGCATCAAGTACGATGCGTAACCATCTGCGAACACTTCTTGAATCGTCAACAATTGCCACACGGACAGGAGTGTCCTGGATGTTCATAGACGACATCTGTGTTCCCTTGGCAAAGCGTTTTCACGTCGACAAAACCCTGACGAAAACACTTCAAGATTTGTTTAATGGCCGTCCGCAAGTGTCTGGCGAAACACGATCAATTTGAGCGTTCTCATTAATCGAATCTGTAGGTTTCCCGGCTAGCTTCTCGCGGAACAACTTTGCGGAATCTCGGAACGGGCCGAACAGTATGCGTATTTTCAAAGTGTTCTGCGGAGTGTTCGCTTGTCTGTTTTTGATAGCCTCTGCAGGCGCGCAAAACGTGTCGCGAACCCCAATTGTGGTAGGCTTTAATGAACTTCGACCGTATTCTTTCACGGACTCGATGGGCCGCGTTCAAGGTTTTTCCATCGACATCTTGCGGCAAATTACCGAACAGCAAGACGTCGAGTTTGAGTTTGTCAGTTTTAATAATCCTGGCGACATGTTGGGTGCGCTGACACAGGGCGACATTGACGTAACCACCCTTCTTGCGATTACTCAGGAGCGTGAACTCATCGGGCAGTTTGTGTCCCCGATCGGTGACTTTGAAACCGCAGCTTTCACCTTGCGCGCCTCCGCATACACGGACGCGACCACTCTGAGCGGAACGCGTGTTGGCGCCACGTCTGGCAGTTTTTCCCTGAAGGCAGCCGAACGAATACCGTTTGCAGAGATTGTCTCTTTTCCCGCGCAGCAAGACGTACTCTTGGCGCTTCTGGATGGACGTATCGATGCCCTAATAGCACCGACGGAAATGTTTCGTGCGCAGCTTAATCTGTACAATTTGAATGATCTTATTCATCAACCGGGACCAGCACTGACACAAGTTCCGCGCAGCTTTCTAGTGGGCCCGCAAAACACTGCTCTTGTGACGGAACTGAACGCCGCAATTGATGCAGAACTACGTCCCAGCGATTTGCAGGAATTGAACCATAAGTGGTTCGGTAGCCCAAGTTCTTCAAACAGCTTGAACGCGACGACCTTGTTGTTGGGCATAGCGCTGGCGGTCGTTACGACATTGCTTTTAATCCTGAGGTTGAAAACCCGTCCTTTGAATCGACCGTTTACGAACGATCGGAACAATCGATTGCTTATTGAGGCACTTAATAAGATCGATTTGTGCATCGTCATTTACGATTCCGACTTCAAAGCTGTGCACTGGAACGAAGCGACGGCATTCACTTTTCCCAAGCTGCTGCCACATCTGCGCCGAGGGGCAAAGATGATCGACATGATCTCATTTTCGTATCAAGCGGGGATCACATCGCATCGGAAAACATCGTCTTCGGCTCAAAGCTTTGCGCGTCAAATCATCGAGGACATAATGTGCGGCAAGGACACGTTGCGTGTGGTCAAAATGTCGGATGGGCGGATATTTGAGGCCGTGGAATTTGCTTTTGGTACAGACCTTTATGCTTCCTTGCGCAAAGACGTGACCAAGGATCAATTGCAAGCGCAAAAAATCCAAGACCAGAACGTAAAGCTCGCTGTGGTCAACGAACGTATGCAGCACTTTGCGGAAATGGCGGCGCATGATCTTCGCGCGCCTTTGCATCATCAATCAACGCTGCTGGATTTTGTTGCGGAGGATTTGAGCGACGCGAACATAAGTGTTCCGGCCGAAGTTTCCGAATACATAGACATGTCGCGAACATCGCTCAATCGCATGCTGCGTCTGGTCGAAGATTTGTTGGAATATGCAAGATGCGACACAGCGTCGGTGCCGGCGCGGTCTGTTGATCTGACTCAGCGCTTCGATGAAGTTCTGCAATTGATCCCCGTCCCCAAGGGATTTTCTGTCACACGTAGCGATCACTTGCCGCGAGTTCACATTCCAGAAGCCGCTGGTGACATCGTATTACGAAACCTGATTTCCAATGCGATCAAGCATCATGACAAACCAATTGGGAATATTCATGTGCATTCAGAAGTCGTCGGGAACTGGGCGCATATTCTGATTCAAGACGATGGTCCGGGCATACCAGACGTGCACAAAACGCGCATTTTCAAGCCTTTTGAACAACTTAGTTCAGGGGCGTCAGCTATAGGGAGCGGTCTAGGACTATCAATGGTTGCGCGCACTGTAGAAGCTTGGGGCGGCGAGATTTCGGTCGAAAATGCACCTGGCGGCGGCAGCCTGTTTCGTGTGTCCGCACCACTGCCGTTGAACGATAGCGTTGAGCCAACACTCAGACTGCTGGACGCCTCCGGAACCGGGACGGGCTGATCAATCACGTCGCGCTGTGGTTCAACTGCGAGGCGGAAAACTCCGCGAACTCAATGGCCGTCCCTGTCTGAGCAGAACGTTGTGCGGCCATTCCCATCAAAACGGCCATGTATCCGTCGTCAAACCCAACATCAGGAGCACTGCGCGCCCCTCGCACCAACTCGACGAACCCTTTGTGTTGGAAAAATGTAGCCCCATTGTGATCACCTGCGGACAGTAAATGGTCAGGCACCAAAACTTCCTTTTCGACAACACCGCTGCCGTCACGTGGACTTTCAACGAGGATCGGAAGAGGGGCAGGTCCGGCTGCCTCGGGCCAAAACCGTGCGGGACCGGGCACGAAGGCCTCAAGCTTTCCCTTTGGTCCCACGACGCTGATCTCTTCCTGATAGCGCGCGCCCTCTGCGAACATACACAATTCCAACATGGCCCGCGATCCACCATCAAAATCAACGATCACGTAACCATGATCCAAAATGTCAGGGACTTCTCCTTCATAGCGTTCATTCAAGTGGTTAACCGCCTGCCCCGCTGACGCCATCACTCGTGTAGGTTCCTGTTTCAAAACAAGCCGCATCAGATCGAAGAAGTGACAGCATTTTTCTACAAAGGTTCCGCCAGAAAACCGATTGAACCGGTTCCAGTCATTCACTTTTTCCAAAAACGGAAAGCGATGTTCCCGGATGCTGAGCATCTGAACACCCCCCGTCACATCGGCACTTTTCTCCAAAAGCGCCGCAATCGGCGGCATGTATCGATACTCCATCGCGACCCAGAAAGGTGCTGGATAGGTTGCGGATAGTTCGCGCAAAGCGGATGCATCAGATGGATCCGTAAACAAAGGTTTTTCCACGAGCACCGGCAAAGGGCGTTTTGCAGCAATCTGTTTCAACTGATCGGCATGCAGGAAATTTGGACTCGCTATCAACAAGCAATCCAACGCGTCCACGGCAAGCAAGTCGTCAATCGAGGCGACCATCACGGCGTTCGGACACATGCGCTGAGCGATCGCTGCCATCCCTGCATCAGGTTCAAAAATCGCGGTCACGTCGGCTTCAGGCAGCAAGGCAATGTTGCGAATGTGCTCTTGTCCCATCATCCCACAACCGATGATCCCGTAACGCGTTGCCGTCATGTTCTGTCCTTATGCCAATCGCTGCACGTAAGCCGCGCGCGACGTATCGAACCAAGTTCGAGAGAATTCAATGGGGCTTGCCATGTCTGCCCAGCTGAACCGTTCCACAAAACCTGAAAGGGATCCGCTTGTTGGTTCGAACGCATCCGGGCTCCAGTCAGGAACTGTCCCAATCGTCACCCGGTCTTCGATCCGCGAGACCCAGACATCCAACTCGGTTTTGTAAGTCTGATACAGCGATTGGGTCAGAGCAGACTGATCTATCGCCCCCACCCCGCCATCCAACCATATTTCTTCGATTGCGATGGCTTCGGCGTCCAGAAATCTCAGGCGGCGGATGCGCGTGCCATGGTTGGCGGTGCCAAAACTTGGTAAATCATCAGGTTTGGGCAGATGATCCACAGAGATGACATGCGCCGTGGGCAACCCTCCGCCATCCAAAAGCTCCAGTCGAAACAACGCATAGACATTTTCGCGAATGCCCGCGGCTTCCACATAATTCCCAGACCCCTGAACACGGCGCAGCAAGCCTTGGTCTTCCAGTTTGGTGAGGGCCTTGCG
>CAZDXI010000072.1:0-5287 GCA_964509095.1 uncultured Rhodobacterales bacterium | reverse complement strand
CTCTCAGGCGGAAGGCGCTCACCATCTACCAGTCGACCCGCCGCGATTTCCCGCATCAAGGCATTGGCCAAGCGCACATAAACTGGCGAGCTTGCATGATCTGGTGCGGTATCGTTCAATGCTTGGCTTTCGTGATAATTGATACACTATTGATCTACCTATTCCTGAGTGTTACGCAAGTCCTTAAGCCACCTGCCACCAAGGACGCATCACCGTGACTGTTGTTCCCATCACATCCCCTGATCTGGACGCAGTCGAGGTATCGTGGTTTTCCGCTTTGTGTTCGGATGACTATGAGTTTCTTGGTGTTCCGGACGGTGCGCTGCGTTCCAGTTGGGCGCATTGTTCTCAGATTGTGAAGCGCGCAGAAGACTTGGGTTTTCGCAACATCCTTTGCCCGTCTTCTTATCAAGTGGTGCAAGACACACTGTCTTTTGTGGCTGGTTGCGCACCGATTACGAACAAGATCAACCTGCTCGCTGCCGTACGTTGCGGAGAGATGCAGCCCATCATGCTGGCCCGCACTATCGCGACTTTGGATCACATGCTGGAAGGTAGGTTGACTGTCAACATCATCTCTTCCGACTTTCCGGGTCAAAAAGAAGACAGTGCCTTTCGGTACCAACGCTCCCGCGAAGTGGTGGAGATCCTGAAGCAAGCCTGGACGCAAGATGAGATCACCTACAAGGGCAAGGTCTATGACTTCGAGGGGCTGACAACCGATCCCGTGCGACCTTATCAAACTGGTGGGCCGCTGCTGTATTTTGGCGGGTATTCTCCGCCTGCGTTGGAATTGTGCGGCCAGCATTGCGACGTCTATTTGATGTGGCCAGAGCCGGAAGACAACATCGCGCAGCGCATGAAGGACGTGAACGCAGTCGCGAAACGGTATGACCGAACTCTGGACTATGGTTTGCGCGTACACATGATTGTGCGCGACACCGAAGCCGAGGCGCGCGAATTCGCGGAGCACATCGTGTCCAAACTGGACGATGAATACGGCCAGTTGATCCGCGAGCGTGCACTGGATTCCACATCCCTTGGCGTGTCACATCAAGCGCGCGCACGAGAATTGGCCGATCAATATGGCTTTGTCGAACCGCACCTGTGGACAGGTGTGGGCCGGGCGCGGTCAGGCTGCGGGGCTGCGCTGGTTGGGTCCACCGATCAGGTTCTGAGCAAGATCGAAGCGTATCAAAAGATGGGCATCCGTGCGTTCATCTTCTCCGGCTATCCGCATCTGGACGAGGCGGATCACTTTGGCACGCGCGTCTTGCCGCAGTTGAAAACCTGCTCGCTGCCCCATGTCTACGGACGGGTGCCGGATAGCACCCCCGCAACACCTTTGGGCGCAGGAGACCGCCACTGATGGATCGCATCACACTAACCAACGACCTGAATTTCAGCCGCATCATCTACGGGATGTGGCGTTTGGCGGATGACAAGGACACCAGTGTGGACCATGTCACCGCCAAGATCGATGCCTGTCTGGATCAGGGCATTACGACCTTCGATCAGGCTGACATCTATGGCGGTTACACGGCTGAGGCCGTCTTGGGGGCGGCGCTAAAGGCCAATCCGTCGCTGCGCAACCGGATGGAGATCGTTACGAAATGCGACATCGTCGCCCCGGTTGGCCGGTATGCGGATGCGCCGGTCAAGTATTACGATACGACCCGGGAGCATCTGGCCAAGTCGGTTGATCTGTCCCTGTCCGAGATGGCGATTGACCATATCGACATGCTTTTGATCCACCGTCCGGACCCCTTGATGGACCATAACGAAACTGGCCAAGCTCTTGATGAGCTTGTGAAATCGGGAAAAGTGCGTAGCGTTGGCGTCAGCAACTTCCGTCCGTGGGATTGGACCCTGCTGCAATCTGCAATGAAGACACCGCTGGCCACAAACCAGATTGAAATCAGCCTTGGCTGCCTTGATCCTTTCACGAACGGAGACCTCGCCTTTCACCAGCAGCACGGGCATCCAATCATGGCGTGGTCCCCGTTGGGTGGTGGCAGTCTGATGTTGTCCCAGACCGCGGCAGGTCAGGCGGCAGATAGGTTGGCGGAGAAGTACAACGTCGACCGGGCCGCAATTGCGACCGCCTTCCTGCTCGCGCACCCGGCACAGATCATGCCAGTGATGGGCACCAACTCGCTGTCGCGCATCACCAAGATCGGGCAAGCCAGCGCGGTAACTCTGACCCGGCCGGAATGGTTCGAACTGTATTCAGCGGCCTTGGGTGCAGAGGTGCCATGATGAACGCCTACAACCCGGACACACCCACGCGATTCCAGCCCGACAGCAGCAATACGCGTACGTTACGCGACGCGTTCTCTCGCTTTGCCACGGGCGTAACGGTTGTGACCTGCCCGTCAGAACTGGGGCCAGTCGCAATCACCGCCAACAGCTTTTCGTCCGTGTCGTTGGAGCCGCCATTGATCCTGTGGGCGGCTTCTCAAGCGTCGCGCAGATTCCCCTCGTTTCAGGATGCCGAACACTTCGCAGTGCATGTGCTGGCCGCAGAACAACATGATCTGTGCGAGCAAGTTGCCTCCGACGGGTTTGCGCTGCGGGACATGGACCATCTGAGTAATTCAGAACACGTGCCGCTCATCCCCGGCTGTCTTGCCTGCTTTGAATGCCGCACCCACGCCATTCATCCGGCGGGCGACCACGCGGTCATTCTGGGAGAGGTCCTCCGGGTCGAATACCGCCCCGGAAACGCACTGGCGTTTTTTGGTGGCAACTTCGCGCAATTGGCGCAACCATAACGATAAGCGCACCGACTCCATCAGAACGGTCGGGCGCAAACCACAGGGAGGCGCAGCTTATGTCGGCTGCCATGACCGCGCTCCGAGGTCTGGGCGCGCTGAATGCTGGGCTTTTGAAGATCGGTCGCGCGATTGGCGTGGTGGCGGTTGCGGCGATGGTGGTTGCAATCCTTGTGCAGGTGTTCTTCCGCTACGTTCTGAACAACGCATTGCCTTGGCCGGATGAGGCCGCGCGGTTTTGCATGCTCTGGATGACCGGGCTGATGGCCCCGACAGCGTTTCGAGCAGGTGGCTTTGTGGCCATCGATATGATCTCGGCCCTATTGCCGAAGATAGTTGCCGGGCTGCTGGCGCTGGCTTTGCTGCTTCTGAGTGCACTGGTGCTTTATGTCGGATTGCAGATTGGCTGGAAGGAAGTCACCGGTATTGGCGGTCGTTTCGCGACCGCATCGCTTTACGTGCCCACCAGCGTAGACTTTTCCACATGGATGCGGGTACCGCGCAGCTGGATGATGCTGTCCTTGCTGATTGGGATCGCGCTGCTACTGTTGGTGAATATTGAGCTGATCCTGCGCGCCATCGTCCGCCTTGTGGGGCGCGGAGACGCCCTGCCCCCGATCGATCCATTGGCAAGGGCAGACTGATGCTGATCTGGTTCCTGCCTGTCTTTCTTCTTTTCCTTCTGATCGGGTTACCTGTGTTCTTTGGCCTGCTGGCCGCACCGGGTTTGCTGTTGTGGCTGAATGGTCAAGAACGCGACATCACGCTTCTTTATCGCAATGTTTACAACGGGATGGACAGCTTTCCTTTGATGGCGATCCCATTCTTCATGCTGGCCGGGGAGCTTATGAATCGCGGTGGCATCACGTTGCGACTGGTGGAGTTTTCCCAAGCCTTGATGGGGCATCTGAGAGGTGGTCTGGCGCAGGTCAATATCTTGTCCTCAATCCTGTTCGCGGGCCTGTCCGGCTCTGCGGTAGCGGATACGTCTGCACTGGGGTCCATGCTGGTCCCCGCGATGGAAAAAGAAGGCTACACCCGCCGCTACGCCGCCGCCATCACGGCGGCGAGTTCCGTGATTGGGCCGATCATTCCGCCCTCGGGGATCATGATCATCTATGCCTATGTTATGGGCGAAAGCGTCGCCGCGCTGTTTCTTGCGGGCATCGTGCCGGGCATCCTCGTGGGGGTCGGGCTGATGGTCATGGTGCGGCTGACCGCAGACCGGTATGACCTGCCCGCCGCCAAACGCGTGGTCCTGACGGGTATTGAGATGGGCCCGGCGGAGTATTGGATTTCCTTCCTGCTGGTGCGGTTGAATGTGGGCCTGCTGATCTGGACCTTCTTGCCTGCAGGTGCACTGAACCCTTGGCTCGTCCTGGTCGGAGCGATCCTCATCGCACACGGCCTGTTCCTCGGGTTACGCCGGATCACGCCGCATGACACGCGCATGGTGTACAAACGCGCGATGGTGCCGTTGCAGACGCCCATCCTGATCCTTGGTGGTATCCTTGCAGGCGTATTCACCCCGACCGAAGCCGCTGCGGTCGCTGTAGCCTATGCGTTGCTGGTGGGGTTCTTCATTTTGCGATCCCTGAAACTGTCCGACCTGCCCGATATCCTCAGCAGTGCCGGGATTACCTCGGCCGTGGTACTGTTGCTGGTGGGGGCCGCGATGGCATTCAAGACCGTGGTGAGTTTGTCCCATGCGCCGGAAACGCTGGCGGCCTACATCCTGACCCTATCAGACAACCCGCTGGTGCTGCTGTTCCTGATCAACTTGCTGTTGTTCATTGTCGGCATGTTTCTTGATGCTGGCCCGGCGATCATCATCCTTGGCCCTATCCTGGGGCCGATCTTTACCGACCTTGGCGTTGATCCGATCCATTTTGCGATCATCATGTCTGTGAACCTGACCGTCGGCCTTGCGACCCCGCCGATGGGGTTGGTCCTGTTCGTCGCTGCTGCCGTCAGTCGAGAAAAAGTCGAAACCATCGCCAAGGCGATCCTGCCTTTCCTTGCCATCGAGATCCTGGTGATCTTCCTGATCACCTATGTGCCCGCCCTTTCCATGACCATACCCCGCCTGACGGGGTTCGCAAATTAAACCAACTGGGAGACAACAACCATGTTCAATACATTGAAATCGCTTGCGATTGCGGGGCTTCTGGCCACGTCATCCATGGCCGCCTATGCGCAGGACATCACCCTGCGTGCAACGGCCAATTCCAACGAGAATGACGAAGACTATGATGGTCTGGTTGTCTTTAAGAACTATGTCGAGGCGATGGCACGATCGATATTTACATCTCCACCTCTGGCGGCGCGTCGGGCTTGTTCCCGTATGTTCAGGTGCTCGACCTGCCCTATCTAATGGCAGATGACCGTGTGGCCGAACATGTGCTGTCCGGTGATTTCACCCGCACGATGCGCGGCATGGCGCTGGAAGATTCCGGAGACACGATCCGCCTCATGACCATTGGCAACACGGGCGGTTGGCGCAACTTCGCCAA
>CAZDXI010000071.1:0-12092 GCA_964509095.1 uncultured Rhodobacterales bacterium | reverse complement strand
AAGGCGTGGACCTGATCTATGATTGTCAGCGCGGGGATTGCGGGATTTGCCAGACGGATGTAATCAGCGGCGAACCGGATCACCGGGACGTGGTGCTGAGTGATGAGGAAAAAGCCTCTGGCAAGGTCATGCAGATCTGTGTGAGCCGGGCAAAATCCGCGCGACTGGTGCTGGACCTATGAAGACCGCTGCCGATATCCGCGCCTTGCTGAACGGCGGGCAGGTGCACCGCGATGTTTATGTCTCGCCCGAGTTGCACGCGCTGGAAATGCAGCACCTGTTTCGCAACACATGGGTGTTTGTCGGTCATGACAGCCAGACCCCGAACAAAGGCGATTACTTCACCACGCAAGTGGGGGATCAGCCGGTCATTCAGGTGCGTCACTCAGATGGCGAGATCCACGTGCTGTATAACCGTTGCCCGCATAAGGGCACCAAGATCGCCATTGATCGCACGGGAAACACAGGGAAATTCTTCCGCTGCCCCTATCACGCGTGGAGTTTCAAGACCGATGGCTGCCTGCTCGCGATCCCGCTGAAGAAGGGGTATGAGGGCACCGCTCTGCAAGACAGTGACAACGCCAAAGGCATGAAGGCTGTCGGCGCGGTCCACAATTATCGTGGCTTTATCTTTGCGCGTCTTGCCGAAGACGGCATCGGGTTCGACGAATATTTCGGAGACTCGTTGTCCACAATCGATAACATGGTCGACCGCTCTCCCGAAGGACGGCTGGAAGTTGCCGGACCGCCCCTTCGGTATATGCACCAGTGCAATTGGAAGATGCTGGTGGAGAACCAGACCGATACCTGCCATCCGATGGTCGCCCATGAATCCAGCGCGGGCACGGCGGTGAAAATCTGGGAGAGCCTTGGCAACCCCGAGCCGCGTCCAGCGGCAATGCAGATCATCGCGCCGTTTATGTCGCCTTATGAGTTCTTTGAGGGCATGGGTATCCGCACGTGGCCCAATGGGCATGGGCATACAGGCGTGAACATGTCGATCCATTCGGATTACGACGCGGTGCCGGGATATTTTGAGGCGATGAAGAACGCGTATGGCGAGGATCGCGCCAAGGAAATTCTGGACGAGAACCGGCACAACACGATCTATTTCCCCAATATCATGGTGAAGGCGCCACTAGCGCAGTTGCGCAATTTCATCCCGTTGGCCGCGAACAAGTGTCTGGTGGAAAGCTATGTCTACCACCCGGTCGGGGCACCCCGCGAACTCACCGCGCGCTCGGCCATGTATAACCGGATGATCAACGCGCCGACCTCCATTGTGGGGCATGATGATCTGGAGATGTACGAACGCGCGCAAGAAGGGCTTCAGTCCCAAGCCTTGGATTGGGTGGATATCCAGCGTTTGCGCACAGGCGACGAGGACTTCAGCGAAGAAGTCGTGGAAAACGGCACGACGGAGCGGCAGATGCGCAACCAGTTCGACGCTTGGGTCACATTCATGACCGCGTCGATGGAGGGCTAAGCGATGGTCAGCCGCGATCAGGTCATCGACTTCCTCTATGACGAAGTGCGCATGCTGGATGAAGGGCGCTTTGACGAGTGGCTATCGCTTTGGCTGGAGGATGGCATTTATTGGATGCCTCTGGACTACAAGCAGGGGGATGATCCCGCGCTGACTTCGCTGCTGTACGAGGATATGTTCATGTTGCGCCTGCGGGTTGAGCGGTTGAACGGCGCGCGAACGTTTTCTCAGAAACCCAAGAGCCGGTGTCATCACGTGATTCAGCGTCCCTTTGTGGATGAGATCGACGGGAACCGGGTCGTGACCAACACGTCCATGCACTACGTCGAAACCCGGCTGGATGAGCAGTTTCTGCTGGCTTGCACGGCAGAACATGAGTTGCGTGTGGTCGATGGTGCTTTGCGGATCGCGCGCAAGAAGGTGGAGCTTTTGAACTCCGACGCCGCATTCGGCAATATTCAGTTGCTGCCGTGATCTGGGGCGACGCTCAGACGGTGTACCAAGCGTTTGCTCGGACTGCAGCGCGTGTGCCAGAGCGCGCGATGCTGAATGTGATGTCTGGGACGGCGGACGTGTATGGCATCGCAGCAGGTGAGATCACTTATGGAGCAGCTGCCGCGCAAGTGGACGCCTTGGCAGAGGCGTTTGCGCGCGCGAATTTTGGGGCCGGGCATCGGGTGGCTTTGTTGTTGGAAAACCGCCCGGAGTATTTCCTGATCTGGCTTGCGTTGAACAAGCTGGGCGCGTCTGTTGTACCGATCAATCCGGATTTGCGTGCTGGCGAATTGGCTTATTTGATCGGACATGCAGAGCCTGACCTGATTATTGCGATCCCATCCCGCCAAGCCGAGTTGCGCGCGGCTGCGTCCGTGTCCGAGGTGAACGTGCCCGTCATCGCGCCTGATGGCGCGCCTCCGTCGTTGTCATCAGGCGCCGCTGAGGGTCGTGCAGAGGATGGAGCGGCTCGGGAGGCGGCGATCCTTTATACCTCTGGCACCACGGGGAATCCCAAGGGCTGCGTGCTGAGCAATCTGTATTTCCTGATGGCAGGCGATTGGTATGCAAACGTCGGTGGGATCGCGACGCTGCAGGATGGCGCGCGCATGATCACGCCGCTGCCCGTCTTTCACATGAACGCGATGGCCTATTCCTTTATGGCCATGCTGGCGGTGGGCGGGTGTCTGACGGTGTTGGACCGGTTTCATCCGTCGACTTGGTGGCAGGATGTGGCGGATAGTGGCGCGACCTGTCTGCATTATCTTGGCGTCATGCCGAGTATGCTGTTGGGGCTACCTGAAAGCCGTCTGGAAACTGCGCATTGCGTACGCTTTGGGTTTGGCGCAGGCGTGGATCCTTCAAAACAGGCCGCGTTTGAGGCCCGGTTTGGCTTTCCCTTGTGCGAGGCTTGGGCGATGACGGAAACTGGGGCGGGGGCGGTAATCGCGGCGTCGACGCCGGATCGGCTTGTCGGGCAGGCAACTTTGGGCCGACCTGCAGCGGACCTCGACTGGAAGATCGTAGGCGAAGATGGCGAAGACGCATCGCAAGGCGAATTGCTCGTCCGCCGGAAATCCGGTCGGCCTCGTGATGGTTTCTTCACCCACTACCACAAGGACCCCGAGGCAACAGAAGCTGCTTGGGCGGGCGGTTGGTTTCACACAGGCGACATTGTGCGTCAGGACCCAAACGCAAACCTGTTCTTTGTCGACCGGCGCAAGAATGTGATCCGGCGCTCAGGCGAAAACATCGCTGCGGTGGAGGTTGAATCCCTCCTGATGCGCCACCCGGCCGTGCGCGCGGCAGGGGTTGCAGCCGTACCGGATGAGATGCGCGGTGACGAGGTGTTTGCCTGTCTTGTCGCGGATGCCTCTGCCGAAGAGATCGCGCGCTGGGCGCTGGAGGAAATGGCATACTACAAGGTGCCGGGCTACATTGCATTTGTGGACGCGTTGCCCCTGACGGCGACCCAGAAAATTCAACGCAAAGCCTTGAAAGACCTCGCGATACAACTGCTGAACCATGCTGCCACGGCTGATTTACGCCACCTCAAGAAACGGCAACTCGCATGAGGCAGTCATACGACGGTGTTGCGTTGGTCGCGCCGTATTCGCACCCCTATCAGCGCTATTCGATTGAGACGGCGCATTGGTGGATTGCAAAAGCCTTGCGTGGATCATTGAATGCAGCCGGGCTCAGACCCGGTGATGTGGATGGGTTCTGTGTGTCGTCATTCACCTTGTTCCCTGACACGGCTGTCGGATTGACCCAGCATTTGGGCTTGTGTCCGCGCTGGCTCGATCACATCCCGATGGGTGGCGCGTCAGGTGTTGTGGCCCTGCGCCGAGCGGCACGCGCGGTACAGGCGGGGGATGCGTCGGTCGTGGCTTGTGTTGCCGGAGACACCAACCACATCGACAGCTTCCGCAATATGTTGTCGAGCTTTTCGCGTTTCGCGATGGATGCAAGCTACCCCTATGGCTACGGTGGTCCGAATGCCAATTTTGCTTTGCTGACAGATCGTTACATGCATGAATTTGGCGCGGAACGCAGCGACTTCGGGCGTATCTGTGTGGCTCAACGTGACAACGCCCTGCGCTACCCGAATGCGGTGATGAAGAAGCCCCTGACGCTGGAGCAATACCTGGACGCGCGGCCCATTGCGGACCCCATAGCACTGTTTGACTGTGTCATGCCTTGCGCCGGGGCGGAGGCCTTTCTTGTCATGTCCGAAGAGGCCGCAGTCGCGCGCGGGCTTCCTTATGCGCGGCTCGAAGGGGCCATCGAACGGCACAATGCGCATGCGGACGATCCTATCCAGTTGCGCGGCGGCTGGACGCTGGACATAGACGATTTGTATGGCCAAGCGGGCTGTGGACCGGATGATATTGACCTGCTGAACACATATGACGATTACCCGGTCATCTCGATGATGCAGATGGAGGACCTCGGATTCTGCGCCAAAGGCGATGGCCCTGATTTCGTGCGGGGTCGCGATCTGACGGTGACCGGGGATTTCCCGCACAACACGTGCGGTGGGCAGTTGTCTGCGGGGCAGGCGGGCGCAGCGGGTGGCTATATCGGACTTGTAGAGGCGATCCGGCAGGTTACCGGGCAAGCGGATGGCACCCAGGTTGCGGATGCACAGCGTGCGATGGTGTCAGGCTTTGGCATGATCAACTATGACCGGGGCGTGTGTTCCTCGGCGGCTATTCTGTCAACGGGAGTGCGCGCATGACCGAGCCGTTGCAGCCACCCCCGCGCAAGGACCCTTTAAAGCGGACTGTGTCGCCGACGCGCCCGCCGGAGATGCGGTCTCGTGCCGCGTTAGGGCTGACGGCAGCGGCGGCTGACGGGCGGTTCGCGCTACAGCAGTGTTCAGAATGCATGGCGGTGCAGTACCCTCCGCGCGATGCGTGTTGCCGATGTCTTAATACGGGGTTGGAATGGGTTAACGCGGACCCGAACGGCACGCTGCTGGCTGAAACCACTGTGCGGACTTCGACCAAGCTGTTTTTCCGCGAGCGGATGCCGTGGCGCATGGGATCGGTCAAGCTGGATGCCGGGCCAGTGATCCTGTGCCACATCCATGGTGATGTGGACCCACTGAGTTACGTGACAGTCCTGAACCGTCTGGACCGTTCCGGGCAAGGTGTGTTGCTGGCGGTGCCGCGTGACAGCACCCCGAATATGGAGGATGATCCCATCATGCGAGCGATCACTGCCGATCCCAAACACCGCCGCGTTCTGATCACAGATGCGCGCAACCCAAGCGCTTTGGGATTGGCGGACGCCCTGTTCAAATCAGGGGCTGCGATGGTGTTTGCTGGCTTGCCGGAGGATTGGCTTCCGTTCCCCGACCGCGCCGCTTTTGAGACGCTGGGGGTCGAAGTTTTGCCGTTGGATGTGACAGATTCGTCCTCGGTCGAACGGCTGGCCGGAGAGATCGGCGGCAAGGTCGATATCCTGATCAACACCGCGCGGTTCATGCGTCCCGGAGGGGTATTAGCGCGCGGAGATACCGCCTTTGCCGCGCAAGAGATGGACGTGAATTACCTCGGTCTGATGCGCCTGGCGCAAGCCTTTGGCCCGGGCATGTGCGCACGTACAGGGGACGGCGTGAATTCCGCGGTGGCATGGGTGAATATCCTGTCCGTTCATGGACTTGGGAATGATCCGGCCTATGGATGCTTCAATGCCTCCCACGCAGCAGCACGGTCATTGTCCCAGTCCATGCGCGCTGAATTTCGCAGTGCCGGTTTGAGGGTCATGAACGTCTATACGGGGCCGACCGAGGACGCATGGTACCAGCCGCTTCCGCCGCCCAAGGTCGCACCGAATGCGTTGGCGCGGGACGTGATCAAAGGTCTGCAAGACGGCTTGGAAGACGTCTGGGTCGGGGACATAGCCAAAGACGTGCGTGAACGGTTCTTGCGCGACCCCAAAGTGCTGGAACGCGAGATGACCATGGGGGAGGACGGCGCATGAGCCTTGCGGATTTTGCGGCTGACATTGCCTCTGGCGCGATCCGGGTCGTGGACCTGACCCACACGCTCGATCCGGATTTCCCGGTCATCATTCTGCCACCGGAGTTCGGGCAATGTGCGCGGTTCCGGATGGAGGAAGTCAGTGCCTATGACCACCGGGGTCCTGCATGGAAATGGCACAACATTTCGATGTCCGAACACACTGGCACGCATTTCGATGCGCCATCGCATTGGATCAGCGGAAAGGATGTCCCCAACGGGGCAGTGGACGAAATTGACCCGGCGGATATGGTGGGTCCGGTTTGCGTTCTGGATTGCTCGGAAGGTGCTGCCACGGAAGATGACTATGAGTTAACGCCCGCGTTCATAAAAAATTGGGAAACTGAGCATGGGCGTATCCCTGAAAACGCGTGGGTGCTCATGCGGACAGATTGGTCCAAGAAGCGCGGGGCGGAATATCTGAACATGGCTGAGGACGGCCCACATTCGCCGGGACCAACGCCAGAGGCGATCCAGTTTTTGATACAGGACCGCAATATCAGAGGCTTCGGAACGGAAACAGTCGGCACAGATGCCGGGCAAGGTGCGCATTACACGCCGCCTTATCCGGCGCATTACTTCCTGCATGGTGCGGGGAAATTTGGACTTCAATGTCTGAACAACCTTGATCAGCTCCCTCCGACGGGCGCGGTGCTGATAACAGCGCCCCTCAAGATCAGAAACGGGACGGGCAGCCCTTTACGGGTGCTCGCATTGGTGCAGGCATGAACTATACGGCGGTCATTACCGGGGGCAACAAAGGCATCGGAGCCGACCTAGTCGCGCGCTTATTGGATAAGGGCTATACCGTCATTTCTGTGGCGCGGAACGATCCCGAAACCACTCACGACAACCTGCATTCTGTACGCGCGGACTTGCTGGACCCGAATGCGGTGCAAGCAGCAGCGGAAGAGATTTCCCAGCGGTTTGAGGTTACCCATCTTGTTCATAATGCAGGGTTAATCTGGCCCAAGCCGGTGGAGGACGCGCTGCCGACGGACATCACAGGTTTGGCGCAGTTGCATCTAGGATCGGCGCTAACCTTGTTGAAGGCCGCCTTGCCGAACATGAAGGCTAAGGGGTTCGGTCGGGTGATGTTTAATGGCTCCCGCGCAGCATTGGGGGCCGCAACGCGGACGGCTTATGGTGCGACAAAGGCGGCAATGACGGGAATGGCGCGCACTTGGGCGCTGGAACTGGCACCGCACGGGATCACGGTGAATGTGGTCGCTCCGGGACCGATCCTGACGGATAATTTCTGGGGCATCGTGGAGAAAGATTCTCCGCGACAGCAGGCGTTGGCGAAGGCGATCCCTGTGGGGCGCATCGGGGAAGCGCGTGACGTGACCAATGCGTTTTTGTTCTTTTGCGATCCGGAAAACTCTTTTGTCACCGGGCAGACCTTGTATGTCTGTGGCGGAGCAAGCGTGGGGACACTGACGATATGACAAACGTGGCGGTGATCGGGCTGGGGTCCATGGGCTATGGCATGGCGCAATCCTGTCTGCGCGGTGGATTGGCGACACAGGGTCTTGATGTGAACTCGGACGCGGTGGCGCGGTTTGCGGCGGAGGGCGGAACAGAGCTTGCGCGCGGTGATCTGGATGCCGTGGTTGTGGTCGTGTTGAACGCGGCACAAACAGAGGACGTTTTGTTCGGTTCGGACGGTGTTGTCGCGGATTTGCGCGAAGGCGCTGTGGTTCTGGCCTGCGCAACTGTTCCGCCGGATTTCGCGCGCGATATGGCGACCCGCTGTGGAGAGCACGGCGTGCATTATCTGGATGCGCCGATCTCGGGCGGATCCGTGAAAGCGACGGCAGGACAATTGTCGATCATGGCGTCTGGCACGGCGGAGGCGTTTGCCGCGGCGCGCCCGGTGTTGGATGCGGTGTCCGAAACCGTGTTTGAACTGGGAGACAGCGCCGGGGCGGGATCTGCGATGAAGGCGGTGAACCAATTGCTGGCCGGTGTGCATATCGCAACGATGGCAGAAGCGTTGACCTTTGGTATGACCCAAGGGGTGAGCCCGGAGAGTTTTGTGGACGTGATCTCCAAATGTGCCGGGTCTAGCTGGATGCTGGAAAACCGCGCTCCTCACATCGTGGCGGGGGACTACACACCACATTCGAGCGTGAATATCTGGCCGAAAGACCTTGGAATCGTTCTGGAAATTGCCAAAAGTGCCGGATTCGAAGCGCCCATCGCGGAAACGGCGTTGGCCCGGTTCCGAGACGCTGCAGACATGGGTTTGGGCAATGAGGACGACGCAGCGGTGGCCAAAGTCTATGCCCGCCAAGTCGGGTTGGCCTTGCCGGGGGAAGACGCGTGACAGAGGCCGCACTGCGAGAGCAGATTTGCCAACTTGCCAAGTCACTTTATGACCGAGGGCTAACCCACGGAAGTACGGGGAATATCTCGGCCCGGACGGAAGATGGCGGCTTGCTGGTCTCTCCTACGGGAACGAGTTTTGGACGGCTTGATCCGGGGCGGCTCAGCAGGTTTGACAACACAGGCACGCTGATCGACGGGGACGAGCCGACCAAAGAGATGCCGTTGCATACGGCGTTTTATGACACGCGCAGTTCGGCGGGGGCGGTTGTACATCTGCATTCCTGTCATTCGGTTGCGTGGTCGATGATGCCGGACGTGGATGCGGATAATTTCATACCGCCCCTGACCCCTTATGGGATTATGAAGCTCGGGCGCGTGAAGCTGCTGCCGTTCTTCTTACCGGGCGATCCCGCCATGGGCGAGGCGGTGCGCAGGTTGGCGGGCAAGCGCAGTGCTGTCATGCTGGCCAATCACGGACCAGTCGTGGCGGGTCAGGATGTGGAAGCCGCCTGCAACGCAATTGAAGAATTGGAAGACGGGGCAAAGCTGGCCCTGATGACACGCGGCATGAGCCCTCGCGGACTGAGCGAGGATCAAGTGGGACAGGTTGTTGAGACGTTCGATATCGAGTGGGACGCGTGATGCAGTTTTCAGCGAATTTGGGGTTCTTGTGGACGGATCGTCCGTTGGCGGATGCGATCCGCGCGGCCAAGTCCGCCGGGTTTACCGCAGTGGAGTGTCATTGGCCCTATGACCAGCCGGTTGCGGATGTGCGCGCAGCCTTGCAGGAGACAGGCCTTGAGATGCTTGGACTGAATACCACACGCGGCAACCCGGGAGAGAACGGATTGAGCGCCTTGCCAGACCGGCAGGGCGAGGCGGATGCGGCGGTGGCGCAGGCGTTGGATTATGCACGGGAAATTGGCTGCAAAGCGGTGCATGTGATGGCAGGGTTCGCGGAAGGACCAGAAGCTCATGCGGCCTTTGTGGGCTGCTTGTCGCGCTCTGCCAAGCGCGCCGCGCGGGATGGGGTGACGATCTTGATCGAACCGCTGAATCGCCATGATGCACCGGGGTATTTTCTAAAGACCACTGATCAGGCGGTTGCAATCCTTGAAGAGGTGAGCGCGGATAACCTGAAGCTGATGTTTGATTGTTACCATGTGGGGCGCACCGAAGGGGATGTGACAACGCGACTGCAAGCGCTGCTTCGGCATGTGGGGCATATCCAATTTGCTTCGGTGCCGGCGCGGGGTGCACCCGATCAGGGCGAGCTGGACTACACATATGTGTTTGAACAGATCGCGGCATTGGGTTGGGTCCGACCGTTGGGGGCAGAATACAAGCCCCAAGGCGCGACCGAGGACAGTCTGGGCTGGATGACAACATTGCGACCAAGCGGAGCGCGCTGACGCACGCACGCTATTTTATGCAGATATCGGAGAGTCGAGCCCGAGCCATTTGGTTGCGGTTTTGGTTGAGGCCGTTGTTGCTTTGCTGAGAAGCGGTTCAGGGGCAGGTGTGCCCTGAACGCGCGAAGTCTAGTTTTAAGCGAGTCGGGTGTGCATCAAGGACAAGCCGCGCAGGGCGCGGTGCATTCGCATCCTTGACCCAAACCCGAATCGCGGGACTTAGACCCCGACTTTGGGACCAAGGCAGATCATCTCTTCCCCAGTGTCCCGGGCTTCATAGAGGTCAGGGCTTGGCGTGTCGTCCTGAAACTGTGCAATCAATCCGCCCGAGCCAAGCGAGAAGGTCCAGCATTGAGGATCGGGGCGGTCTTCATAGACAAAACAGATCGCACGCCCTTCGGCATACCAGCTTCCGTCTTTGCACTCGCCATCCAGAAAGGACCAGCGCACGCGGCGGTTTTCCAGATATTGTTCTGCGCCGTAAAGGCCGCCGTTCTGTCCGTAAAACAGGGTTTTGCCGGTGACATAGGCTTCGAATTCAGCCGGAGTCATCGGGTCGGCGAAAACCGGAGTGAATAGGGCGAGGAGGGCGAGGGCTGCTACAGGAGATTTCATGCCACTAAGGTGGCGTGTATCGAGCGGTATTTCCAGTCCGTTTCGACTGGTTCATGTGCAGCATCCCGCCAGCGACGCGCGCGCTTATCCATCAAACGGCGCCAGAGCGGGGGAACCAGAGCGATCACTGCCATCACGGGCAGCGAATGAGGTAAGATCGGCATCTCTCCCGGAGTGAGGCGCAGGCTTGGGTAGTCGCGGGCCGGGTTCACATGATGATCCGAATGTCGCGGCGCGTTCAGCATCATGGCCGAGGAATACCAATGTGGCGCGTTCCAACTATGCTGCGGGCCAACAGGTTCCGGTCGCCCGGACGGTTCGATACGGCGGTGCAGACCATAGTGTTGAACATAGTCCGACAGGTAGAGCTGCACCTGCGCATAGGCTGAGACCAGCAGCAAGGTGAGGACTCCGGAGAACCCAGCAATCAGTGCCGCCGCCATCAAGGCCAGACCAGACCCAATCACATAGTCCACATATGGATGCGACAGTGGTGTCGCTTTTGCGGCGGACTGGCGTCGCAGCACATCTTCGGCTCGTTTGCCGGCAACAAAGCCTGCACCCCAAGCCCGGATCAGGTAGCCCCAGAACCCTTCGCCAAGCTGAGCGGTATTGGGGTCCATTGAGGTGCCTGCGTACCTGTGATGCACCAGTCGATGGGCCGACACATGGTGTCCAAACAAGATCGAACAATAGACCGCAAGGCCGAGCCGACGCGGCAAGCGCGCAGATTTGTGGATCAATTCATGTGCGTTGGAGTTGCTGATCTGCCCGAAATAGAGGCCTATGCCGATCAGGATCAGGGCTTTGTCCAGCATGTCCAGATGAACACCTGCGCCAATTGCCCAGATGCCAAGCATCCAAAGTAACCCGTGCGAGGCGACAAGTGCGTAGGATAGCGTCAGGCCAGACGCCGAAGTCGTCTCAGGCATCAGCCGGGAGACCAGTCGGTCCATGAAGAACACAAACACTGTAATTGACAGCACGGACACCAAAGGCCATGGCCCGCCGAACAGGCAGGCCAACACAAGACACAGAACTGGCGTCAGGCTGGCAGCAGCAAACCAGAACATCACTCACACTTTCCACTCACCAAACGCACTATAGCGCCGCAATCGGGCAGCAGCATGGCAAGGGCGTGACGGTGCCGGGATTTCGCCTATCGGAAACAGGCATGGGCGGTTTGGCGCGCAAAGGGCGGTGCGGATGTCGCTTTTCAGCCTCACGCGCGGGTGGTTGGCTTGCTAGGGTGTCGCCAAGTGTTCGCGGAGGGATGTCATGGCACTGGATGAGCGCAAAGGCGTCTGGAAATCAGGCAAGGGCAAAGGTCGGGTCCGCCCCAAGGGCCGGGCGGTTGAGGATCAAGCCTGGGACGAGGTGCGTGACCTTTTGGGCGAGGCCCCGCGTCGCCGTGACTTGCTGATCGAGTTTCTGCATTTGATTCAGGATGAATTTGGCCATTTGTCTGCTGCGCACTTGCGCGCATTGGCAGAAGAGATGCGCCTGTCCATGGCTGAAGTCTATGAAGTTGCTTCGTTTTATGCGCATTTCGACGTGGTCAAGGAGGGCGAGACGCCTCCTCCTGCGCTGACGATCCGTGTGTGTGACTCTCTGTCTTGTGAATTGGCAGGTGCGCAAGCTTTGAAAGCGGCGCTCGAGGACGGGCTGGACCCGTCCGACGTCCGCGTGTTGCGCGCGCCCTGCATGGGCCGCTGTGATACGGCG
>CAZDXI010000070.1:2736-12103 GCA_964509095.1 uncultured Rhodobacterales bacterium | reverse complement strand
AAACCGGACCTTCGCTGCATCGGCAAACAAGACCATCGTTACAACCGAAAGCAGACTTTCGCGCGAATTGTGCAGAAGTTTGGCTGTTTATCATTATCGGCTTCGGGTGAATTTGCTTGAAGGCAAGACCGGACAGTGGGTTGAACAAAACTGCTCAAAAGTCAAAAAAGAAGTCAATCGACTCGCCATGCAGAAGGATGGCCACCTTTCACGGAGCCGAAACCGCTATCCCGCATCTGACAGATTCAGAGGCCGGAGCAATGGCGTTCATCTCTTCAATCGCTGCTTTGCATACGCCAGGGGGCCAAAAGCCATACGGGGCCATGAAAGCCGCTGTTCTGACCTACGCCTAGGGCTTGGCTCGTACACTTGCTCCGGAAGGAGTGCGGGTGAACTGCGTGTCCTCGGGCAATATCTACTCCGAAGATGGCGTTTGGGGACGGACCGAAGCCAACAATCCAGACTTCTTCAAAGAGCAAATTGCCGCCAACCCAATGGGCCACATGGGTAAGCCTAAAGAGGTTGCCAGCGCAGCTGTGTATCTTGCCAGCCCAGCATCGAGCTTCATTTCCGGAACCAATCTTTTGGTTGTTGGTGCGCTGACGTTGGGGGTTCAGAATTGAGCAAAAATGACCAACCACAATGGTCCTCGACAACAGGCATCAGATGAATTTTCTGCGATATCCGCAGATTGTGAGTTTTGCCGCGCCAAGAATTCGTGATTGCGGCGAATGTCCAGAATGCAGACTGTGGCCGCCTAATCCAGTTACCTCGACGAGTGCCCGTTGGGGCCGTCGACGGGCTTAGGACAACAAAGATCAGAATCAGGCCGGTCAGGTGCGAGAACACAACTTATCCATCGTAAGTTCAGTGCAAACATTCGCTTTGAAGCTGAGCTGCAAAGATGTGTTGAATTGGAGGGCGGTTCACTTAAACCCTCGCATGACATCTTAAAAATGCTACATTTTGGTTTAATCCAATATATGAAAATTTTTGATGCAACTTTTCTGTACTCGTCCGATATATTGCATGACCTTCTGGCCAAGGTCTCAAAACCAAGGGTCTGAACTCCTGACGCGAGACCTCGCTGAAAGTCGCGCAGTTCGCTTCGAGACTGTCAGCAAGAACAGGTGCGCAGTAGGGAGGAAATTATGCGTATTTTCAAAAAGGCGGCCTTGGCCGCAACACTGAGTGTGTTTGCCGGACCTGCTTTTGCGGACGGGTATGAAGGCGTGCCAAGAACGTTCCTTTGGAATCCGGGTACGACAGAGATTTTTGATGCCGCGGAGTTCAAAAAAGACGGTCCTTATGTGATCGGGTTCTCAAATGCATCCATTTCGAATCCTTGGCGGGTTGCAATGCTGCACGGCATCGAAGCAGCCGCTGAGCGCAACGCGGGCAAGCTTGAACGCTTCATTATCACCGACGCCAATGACGACCCGTCCAAGCAGGCAGCGGACGTGCAGGACTTGATCGCCCAAGGCGTGGATATTCTGCTGATCTCGCCTGCAACAGCAGAAGCGATGGACCCGGTTGTCCGCCGTGCCACCCGTCAGGGTGTCCCGGTCGTTCTGGTTGACCGTTCTGTGCCGTCATCCGAGAACTTCATCTCTTTCGTCACCGCGTCTGATCAGGCCTTGGGACGGATTTCGGCGCAGTGGCTGGCTGAAAAGCTGGGCGGCGAAGGCAAGGTCGTGATGTTGGGTGGTCTTGCGGGCGCGTCGCCGGCTGAGGCACGGATCAAAGCCGCCATGGAAGTCTTCAATCAGTTCCCGGATCTTGAAGTTCTGGAGACACAGTACACGGGGTGGTCGCCCGCAAACGGCAAGACGATCATGTCTGCTCTGATCCAGAAATACGGTGAAGACATCAACGGCGTTTGGGCGGATAGCGGGCTTCAAGGCTCTGGCTCGATCGAGGCGTTCCTGGCCGCTGGCTATGAGGCCGGTTCGATCCCACCGCACACCGGTGGCGACTTCAATGCCATGTATCAGCTGTCGGTACAAAACGACGTTCCGATGGTTGGCGTGGATTATCCTCCTGCGATGGGTGCGCGCGCCTTTGAGGTTCTGTTCGACGTGCTTGACGGGAAAGGCATCCCCAAGCGGATCGAGGTGAACCAGCAAGTGGTTGTCTCTGAAGGGCATGAAACCGCGTCGGTTCAAGCGGACGTGTTCGTCGCGGACTACGCGCTGATGGACAAGCCGGGCTCGGTCATCATGTCCTCAGGCGTTGGTGCGGATTACGATCCGGCGACATTCTCGGCCACGTATCCGAAGTAAGCCAACGCTTTGGACCGGGGCGGCAACGTATCGCCCCGGCCACACCATCAGGGAAGGATAGCAATGGCACCGCCATTTCTGGCCGCGCGCGGTCTTAGCAAGTCATTCGGGCCCAACGACGTTCTCAAGGGCATCGCGTTCGAAGTTCACGCCGGGCGCAATGTTGCGCTCTGCGGTGAAAACGGCGCTGGAAAATCGACCCTGATCAAACTGCTCACCGGGCTCTATACGCCCACCGCGGGCCATGTGGAATTTGAAGGCGAAAAGGCGGACTGGAGCGATCCTAGGCATAGCCTCGCTGCTGGGATCGCGGTTGTGCATCAGGAATTTTCCGTGCTTGGGGCGCTGTCGATAGCCGAGAACATCTACCTTGGTGCAGAGCCGCGCACGCGGCTGGGCCTAATTGATCGCAAGGCGCTCGTGAAGAACGCGCAAGCGCTTCTTGATGATCTCGGGATTACGCTGAACCCGAACGATCTTGTCGAGACGCTCTCTGTTGCCGACAAGCAGATGGTTGAGATTGCCAAGGCCCTGCGCGCTGAAGCCAAGGTGTTGATCCTGGACGAGCCGACCGCCGTCCTCAGCCAGAACGAGACGCGCCATCTGTTCCGGATCATCAATGATCTGCGCGAGCGGGGCATGGGGCTAGTTTATGTGTCGCACCGGCTGGATGAAATATTTGAGATTTGCACGGACATCACTGTCATCAAAGATGGTGTTGTGACGTCGAAAGGCCCCACAGAAGACTACACCCACGACAGCGTCATTGCTGCCATGGTGGGCCGCGAATTGGGCGACCTCTTTCCTCCCAAGGCGTCCGATCCTCTGGCTGGCAAGGACGTTCTTCAGGTGCGCGATCTGATCGTGGCCCCTGGTCTGCCGCCAGCCAGCTTTTCTGTTCATTCAGGCGAGATCCTGGGTCTTGCAGGGCTAGTCGGGTCCGGACGAACCGAGCTGGCATTGGCCCTTTTTGGCGCGGCCCCATCCACGGGGGAGGTCACGCTTGATGGCGAGCCGATGCCGTTTCGTGATCCGGCAGGCTGCATTGATGCCGGTATGCTAATGCTCACGGAAAGCCGTAAGGACGACGGGCTTTTCATGAACACGTCAGTCGCGCGCAACTTTGCGGCGACGACGCCAGGCTACGGCGTGCACCATTCCGCGATCCCACCGGGGCATGAAGAGCGCCGGGCCGCAGTTCTGAAAGAGCGGCGGGGCGTGGTCGTCGATCATGTTGGGCTTCCGATTTCGTCGCTTTCTGGCGGCAATCAGCAAAAAGTGCTTGTCGCGCGCTTGCTTGAAAACCGACCCAAGCTGTTGATCCTCGACGAGCCCACGCGGGGCGTCGACGTCGGGGCCAAGGCCGAGATCTACAAAACGCTGCGGACGCTCGCCGATGAAGGCATGGCCCTTCTCGTCATCTCATCCGAACTCATTGAAATCGTCGGTTTGTGCGACCGCGTCTTTGTGATGCGTGACGGCGTGGTGGCACAGGAACTCACAGGCGATGACATCACCGAAGAGGCGATCATTACCGTCGCTGCTGCGGAAACCTCCGGCCACCAAGGAGTCGCAGCATGAGCACCCTAATCCGCGCCACGCGTGCGCAACCTGTTCATCTTGTCGTTCTGTCCTTGATCGCAGTTGTCTTCATAGTTGGCATGACATCATCAGACCGTTTTGCGACGCCTCTGAACATCGCCAATGTGCAGGACCAGATGGTGGCATTGGCGATCGTTGCACTCGCCCAGACAATCGTGATCCTCTCAGGTGGAATCGACCTGAGCTATGCGGGGCTGCTGAGTTTTCTTGCGGTCGTGTTTGCCGCCCTTGCGGGTGACACGGCGGGCACGCTTTTCATGGCGATGGCCGTCATTATTGCACTCGGCATCGGAATTGGTGCCATCAATGGCGCCATTACGGCCTACATTGGCGTGCATCCCTTGATCACCACGCTGGGCACCTCGACTATCCTCGCAGGCTGTGCCTTGCTGATTTCCAGACAACCATCTGGGTCGGTTCCACTGTTCTTCGAAGACTTCACATACGGCCGCCTTGGCATCCTGCCTTATGGGATGATCGCGGTTTTCGCGCTCTATCTACTGATCGGCTTTATGCTCTGGCGGACGACGTTCGGCACGCGCATCTATGCGATTGGTGACAATGAAACTGCGGCAGGAATCTCTGGGTTGCCGGTTCAGCGTACCAAAGTGGCGATCTATGCGTTGTCCGGACTTCTGTGCGCCGTCGCAGCGATGTACATGACCGGGCGGTTTGGCGTTGGGGATCCGCGCGCAGGGGTCGGCTTTGACCTTCGCTCGATCACGCCGGTGATCGTTGGCGGCACACTTCTGGCGGGCGGAAAAGGCGGTGTGCTTGGCACAGCTTTGGCAGTGATCCTTCTGGCACTTCTCGCCAACGTTTTGAATTTCATGAACGTCTCCAGCTTTTATCAATGGATCGCGGAGGGGCTAATCATCATCGCCGCAGTCTCCTTCTTTGCCGGACGAAAGGGCACGTCATGACCGCGACTGCAACCAACGCACCCGCTAAGCCAAATCGCAACACAGTCCGCGCGACGCAACGGCGTGAACTCCTGATGCTGCTGGGCTTCCTAGTCGTGATCTGGGCGGTCACGACTGCGCTAAGCCCGCGATTCCTGTCGCCTGCGAACCTCAAGGATATCCTCATTCAGGCCGCGCCGCTGGGCTTTGTCGTGATTGGGCAAATGATCGTGATCATCGTGCGCGGGCTTGATCTGTCCGTCGCCTCGATCATGGCGACTGTCGCGGTGCTATCGACCTCTCTAATTGACGTCACGCCTCTTATCTTTGCCGTTGGCCTTCTGCTTGGAGCCGTGATCGGAGCGGTCAACGGGTATCTCGTCGCCTATCGGCACGTGACACCGTTTCTTGCGACACTTGCGACGATGATTGTCCTGCAAGGTGTCCGCTTTGCCTACACGGGCGGGGCGCCTGGCGGGTCACTGCCCGAGACTTTCCGTTTTCTGGCCTCGGGTAGCATTTTCGGTATACCGGTTGCTCTGATCGCCCTCGCTGCCACAGCCTTCGCGATGCACTGGGTGCTAGAGAGAACGATCTTTGGTCGCCGCCTCAAGCTCTTCGGAGATAGTCCCGAGGCGGCCTATATGACCGGTGCACCCACAAAGCTGCTACAAGTCATGGCCTACGTCATCTCAGGCGTGATGGCCGCGCTCGCCGGGCTGTTTCTTGTTGGCTATGTCGGCATTGTCGATAACTGGACCGGGCGCGGCTACGAATTGGACAGTATCGCGGCAGCGGTCATCGGAGGAGCGGCCCTGTCCGGCGGGAAAGGCTCGGTACCGGGGGTGCTGCTGGCAGCGCTTATTCTTGTCTCACTCTTCAACATCGTTGTGATCCTTGGTCTGTCCATAGAACTGCAATTGGTCATCAAAGGTGCGCTGATCATTCTGGCGGCGGCTGTATACATGAAGCGATCCCAAAGCTGAGTACGCCCCATGAGCCGTGACGCCAAATCCAATATCCAACGCATCTCATCAATCCTGAAAGGTTTCGATGCCAAGAACACGCCGCGGCGTACCCAAGATATCCTGGATGACCTCGGAACGACACGCTCGACGGGCTTTGGACTGTTGCGTGCCTTGTCACGTGCTGGATGGCTCGAAAGATATGACCACGGTCTGGTCAGACTGGGACCCAAGGCGCGCGGGATGGCATTTGCGCCATTGGAAGCAGTTGAGCAAAACGAAACGGCCAAAATCAGAGCGACACGAGGTTTGTCACAACAGCCGCAAGGGATACCGGACCTGGAGTGGGATCCAGCACTGGTGCGGATGGTAGAGACCGGGAAATTTCGTGCCAAACCACCCTATCGGATTGGCTTTGCCAATGCGTCGATCTCCAACGCATGGCGCCGCGCGATGCAGGAAAGCTTGGCTTACGCCCAAAAGACCAACCGGCAGCAGATTTCCGACGTGCTGATCGCAGACGCGCAGGACGATCCGGCGCGCCAACACCAGCAAATCGAGGACCTGGTCGAGGAGGGCATCGACATCCTGCTCATCTCCACCGCATCCGTCGTGGATACCAACCTCAGCAACCGACTGAAAGACCTTGCCGACAGCGGGCTTCCAATCGTCGCCGTCGATCGCCGCCCGAACGATCGGTCTTCGCTCACGGCATTTGTGACAGCATCTGATCATCGGATCGGCCGAATCAGCGCGCTTTGGCTCGCCGAGCATCTCAAAGGACAAGGGCGGATTTGGATGCTTTCCGGTCTTGAAGGCGCAAGCCCCGCGATCCGTCGCCAACAAGCAGCGCTCTCTGCGCTATCTCAGTTTCCCGGGATTCACGTGGAATTCGTCAGCCATACGGATTGGACCCCCGAAAGCGGCCTTTTGACAGTTGGACGGCTCCTGGACGACTCCGGCCGACCGCCAGATGGCGTCTGGTGCGACAGTGGGCTGCAAGGGTTGGGATCAGTCCAGCAGTTCCTGCAGCGAGGTCTAAGCGTTCCGGCCCATTCCGGGGGCGATCTCAACGGCATGTTCAAGCTCTGTCTTACAAAGAAGGTCCCGATGGTCGCGCTGGACTATCCTGCAAGCATGGGGGCCCGCGCGCTCGAAGTCGCGCTGGATATCCTGCAGGGGCAACCTGTTCCGCAGCGCGTTGAGGTGCCGGTCCAGATTATCCTGCCGCGCGGGCTAGAGACACAGTCCGTCAAGGCCGATATCTGGGCTGAGCTTCATGTTCAATGGGGGCTGAACGACGACGCGATCCTGTCTCAAGGCCCTGCGCTACAGCTCAGCGAAGGCAGGGTCGCATCATGAACGCTGGACCTTACGACAAGGCCGTTGAAGGGTTCGAGGCGCTTATCGAAGCCTCGGCAAACGCGGTCCATTCCAAACCCGTTCGGCTGATTGAGAATAGCGGGCACCAAATGACAACCGGGTATCGGCACACCGCCCAGCTGGAGGCCGAGGGATTTCTGCGGCGTGATGAAAGCGGAGTCTTCCTGCAAGGTGCGGCGGCCCAAAGGACCGCGCTCAGCGGGTTTGGCTTTGGTCGACTTGCACCAGTCATGCCTCTGGTTCTTCGGCGGTTGCGCGAGGAAACGCAGCACACCGCATTTCTTGCCATTCAGTCCGGCACCGATGTTTCGATGGGGCCCTATTCGATTGGGCGTGCGTCAAGCCATGTCACTCTTGAACCTCATTACAGGCATGAAACGCAACGTGACTTCGCGGATGATCAACCGATTGAGGCCGGGCTGTCTCCCTGTTCGGGAGAAGCGCAATTCCGCCTTCAAACTCTTTTGATCCCGATCGCCGATAGCACGGATTTCACAGCGGTTTTGGGCTTTGCTCTGAACCCCGGCCGTGCGCCCGATGCGGCATTGGGACAGGCCCTTACACAGGCAGCCAAGCAGGTTTCACATTGACCCTCCGGTATTGGAACAGCCAATTTCACTTCCGAAGCGTGTTGCCGGACTTCGAAAGTTATCTCGCCGGCATGACTGCGCGCAGTGAGGCCTGCGCGATCCAGTTCGAGAGAGTGCAGTACGGCCAACATCCCCGACAGTTTGTCGACATCACGGGAACTCCCGACAGGGTTCTCCCCGTGTTCATTCACGGCGGCTATTGGCGTGCGCTGACGGCGGACATGCATAGGTTCGTCTTGCCGCATTTCGCCGACGAACATGGCGCTGTTGCCAACTTCGAGTATCGTCTTCTGCCCGAGGTTACGCTTGCTGACATCGTAGAAGATGCGTTGGCGGGTCTGAAAGCCATTGCGGATAAGACAGACGCCCGACTGATGGTGATCGGCCATTCGGCGGGCGGGCATCTGGCGGTGATGAGCGCACTGCGCATGCCCGAGATTGTTGCTGGCGCCGTGAGTATCAGCGGGCTCTATGACCTGACGCCCTTGCCGTGGACGTTTCTGCATCAAGAGGTCGGGCTGACCGCTGCTGACATCATAGGGCTGAGCCCCCTTGAGATTTGGAACACGGGGCCTGCACCGCAGCTTCTGCTCGCAGTCGGCGAGGCGGAGACAGCCGAGTTTCACCGCCAAGCCCACATTTTTGCCAGCACCCATGGCGCAGCCACTTTCACAGTCCCGGGCGCGCATCACATGACGGTGCTTGATGCGTTGTCGCAACCGTCGAGCACGCTGAATGCCGAAATCCGAAGCCGAATGCAAAACACCAAATGACGTGCATTCATATCTGATCCAACAAGGAGGGACCCGATGTCTATTAAAACTGAAACCTATATGTCCATGCCGCAAGGCATGATCCCAAACAGCCGTTTTCCGTTGCTGGTGCACCGAAATGCCGTAACCGGAGGCGGCTCAGATGCGATCAAGGAACGGTTCCGTTCGAACGGATGGTCGAATAACTGGGATTATCCGGGTGTCTATGAATACGCGCATTACCACTCGACCACGCATGAATGCCTCGGCTGCGCGCAAGGGTGGATGGAGTTCAACCTCTCCGTTGGTGACGGGGGGTGGACCAAAGTGCGTATCGAAGCCGGTGACGTGATTGTCATGCCCGCCGGTGTCAGCCATGAGAATGTCGGCACGTCCGACGACATTCATATGTGCGGAGGCTATCCGCAAGGGCGCGATTGGGACGACATTCAGGAAGAGTTCCTGAGTGAAGAGGAATACAAGCGCGCCTGCAAGCGGATCATGATGTTGCCAATCCCGGACAAGGACCCAGCGACAGGACTTGCGATGCCTGAATGGCACGCAGCTCCTTCCTCGGTCGATGGTGGCTGGAACGATTGGCGCCACGCTTTGGACAAGCGCAGCTGAGGTTTGCGCGACATTGGGGCTCCCGTTCGTTTGGGAGCCCCGTAATTTTTCTACTCTGCCGCATCGCGATACGGCGCACCCTCGGCGTATGGAACATTGATACCCCCGTAGCGCCGAACACGAATGTTGCATTGCTCTGCATGGCCTGCAAAGCCTTCGAGCATACAAAGACGCGAGCCGTATTCCCCGATCAAAGTCGCCGCCTCATCGGTTGTGACCCTTTGATAGCTGTGCGTTTTCAGAAACTTCCCAACCCAAAGCCCG
>CAZDXI010000070.1:0-2726 GCA_964509095.1 uncultured Rhodobacterales bacterium | reverse complement strand
GCCGCGAACAGTACTCGCCGACCGTGGCGGATGCCTCGTCGGTCAGCACTTTTTGCCAGGTGTGAGTTTTGATAAATTTACCTACCCACAGACCCCCCGTATAGCGACCGGCCTTTTTGGTCGGCAGCGTGTGGTTCGTGCCAATCACCTTGTCCCCATTCGCAACATTGGTGCGCGGGCCAAGGAACAGCGCTCCGTAGCAGGTCATGTGCGCAAGAAACCAGTCATCGCGGTCGGTCATCACCTGCACATGCTCGGACGCGATATCGTTCGCGACGGTAAGCATCTCATCGTAGGTCTCGCAAACGATCACCTCACCATACTCCTCCCATGAAACGCGTGCAGTTTTGGCGGTTGGCAGGATTTCAAGAAGCCGTTCGATCTCGGCCAGTGTCTCGTTGGCCAGCTTTTGCGAGTTGGTCAAAAGCACGCAGGGGCTGTTGTAGCCATGCTCGGCTTGGCCCAAAAGATCCGTGGCGCAGAGCTCTGCATCCGCTGCGGTCTTGTCCGCGATAACCATTGTCTCCGTCGGGCCAGCAAACAGGTCGATCCCAACTCGGCCATAAAGTTGCCGTTTGGCTTCCGCGACAAACGCGTTACCTGGTCCGACCAGCATATGGACCGGCTCAATCGTTTCGGTGCCAAGCGCCATCGCGCCGATGCCCTGGATGCCGCCCAGAACATAGATTTCATGGGCTCCTCCAAGATGCATCGCAGCGATTACGGCAGGATTGGGCTTGCCGTTAAACGGTGGTGTGCAAGCGACAATTCTAGAAACGCCAGCCACCGCTGCGGTGGCAACCGACATATGGGCGGAGGCAACCATCGGAAATTTTCCGCCTGGAACATAGCAGCCGACCGACTGAACGGGGATGTTTTTGTGGCCCAAAATGACGCCGGGCATCGTCTCGATTTCGATATCCAACATGGAGTCGCGTTGCGCTTGGGCAAAGTTACGGACTTGCTCCTGCGCGAATTTGATGTCTGCCAATTATCGCTCGGTCAGCTGAGCGATCAATCCGTCGATGTCATCCTGGCTCAACCGAAAGGCATCAGGGCTGTAATTGTCGAATTTCTCGCTAAGCTCGCGCACGGCCGCATCACCGCGCACTTCGATATCGGCAAGCGTTGCTTCAACAACAGCGCGGGTCTTGGCGTCGTCTTCCGCGCGATCCTCGGCTGGCTTGCCGGTCTTGAGATAGTCTATGGCCATTGGGCACACTCCTCCTGATACCGCTCTTAGTGGCGAGCGGGTTTTACGCACGTAGCCGTGCCTATGTTTGAAAATCAGGCGTTTACAACGTCCTGATGAGCCGTGTTTTATAAGGTCCAAAGCCCTGCGGCTACATCCCTTAGCTAGCGCTGAAAATTTTCACAGCCTAGCCGCTTCTGCGAATGATCAGCTTTGCCGGAACAATTTCGATCCGGCCTTCTGGAGCGGTGTGCTGAGCTGCCAATGGAATAAGCTTTATCGCGCCATCGACCATTTGATCGACCTGCTGGCTAATCGTCGTGAGCTGATAACGATTCCAGCTTGCCATCGGCACATCATCATAGCCGACTATGAACACCTTACGTCCCGGTTCAACTCCGGCTGCATCAGCAGCGTCTACCAAAGCAAATGCCATTTTGTCGTTCGCGCAGAAGATACCATCAGGCGGCTGGGGTTTATTGAAGAGCGTCTTGCCTAAGACACGCGCCGTGTCATAGTCGAAATTGCCGACCTCCTCATATGCCAGCGCGCGATCATTCTCTGTCAATGTGTCCAGAAATCCGCGCCGCCGCTCAAGATGGGTCGACGTCTCAGCAAGTCCACCGATGTAAGCCGGCGTCCGGCAGCCCATCGCGACCAATCGTTCCGCAGCGAGCCGACCACCACCGTAATTGTCGGAGCACACTGCCAGCATGTTCGCGTCCGTCTGGATTCGATTGAAGTAGATCACCGGAAGCGCCCGCTCCCGACATACTTTAGCGAGCGAGGAAGAAAGCTCCGCTGACGCAAGTACCACCGCATCAAAATCGCCGGCAAGGACTTGCTCCATCGTGCCGTCCAATTTGTTCGCCGGCGGAATGACAAAGGTGGTCATGTCCCAATCCAGCAGTGCCGCGCGAGCAGACAGCTGCATCAATGCAAGAGCATTGAAGGGGTTGTCAATTTCACCAATGATGATAGCAAAAGATAACGTCTGATCGTGTGATCGCCCCCGCCGGGCTGGCGGCTGATATCCACTCTTGACCGACTCATCCAATATCCGTCGCCGCAATTCCGGGCTTATCGGTGCATTTGCTCGAAAAGCCCTCGACACCGCAGCCAGCGATGTCCCGCACTTCCGTGCTATGTCGCGTGCGGTTACGCGCATGAATCAGGTTTCCGTCAGTCCCGTTTTCCCAACCAAGAATGAGTGGAAGATGGCAAAATGGCAAATGGAGGGTTGCAAGTTCCGACAGAAGTTTTGAGCGGGTCAGGTTGGTACTTCGATTGAAGGCGAGGAATGGCAACCCCTGTTAGCAAAAGTCCATGTGATTTTAGTGAATGTCCGGATCGACGGGCCGCAGCGCAGCACACTATGCGGCGGCCAATGTCGGGAATGGGCCGTCCTCGATCGCCCAAACCTCAGCGATGACTCAGATGGTGTATTGGCCCCGAGATCCGCTAGGGGTCCAAAGTGATGCGATGGCTGCCGCCCTGCCAGACAGCAACCGCCTTATTGGAGCTCAAATCACAA
>CAZDXI010000069.1:0-12192 GCA_964509095.1 uncultured Rhodobacterales bacterium | reverse complement strand
GAGGTGACGAAGTTGGTGATGCCGGGGCCGTTTTGCGCGATCATCATCGACATCTTGCCGGTGGCGCGGGTGTAGCCGTCAGACATCATGCCTGCGGACCCTTCGTGGGCACAGTCCCAGAACTGGATGCCAGCATCAGGAAAGATGTCAGAGATCGGCATCATGGCCGAACCAATAATCCCGAACGCGTGCTGAATGCCGTGGCGTTGCAGAACTTTGACGAAGGCTTCTTCGGTTGTCATTTTCATGGGGCGCATCCTCGATGTTGTCGCAAGCAGAAAGGGCGCATTGAGAGCGCCTTGAAGTTGATAACTAATTAGCGGAGCCAAGCGGAAGGCTATAGGTCCAGAGATACATTTACCATAAGGCCAAGATGGAAAAAAATGGGACATTCCGTCTCATTAATTTCAGATTTAGACTGAATTTAGGGTTTTGGCAAGGATTTCAAGTCCAGGACGAATCCGATTCGATGGAATCGAGGAATAGGCCAGCCGAAAGTAGTTCTGGGGCGCGGCCTCGCCGGAAAAGAACGGGGCGCCCGGTTCCACGAGGACTGATTGCGCTTCAAGTGCCTGACAAACCTCTGTCATATTGACCCCATCCGGGGCGCGCATCCAGATTGATGAACCGCCTAGCGCACCGACTCCGTCGATTTTCAAATCCAGATCGTGGATCGCGCGCTCCATCACCGTGCGCCGTTCATGCAGCACCTGACTCGTCCGACGGATCAGCGCATCATAATGCCCCAGCGACAGGAAATAGGCCGCGGTGCGCTGAATGTGCCCCGGCGGGTGGCGCAGCACGGATGCCCGGAGGGCACGGGCCTCACGGATAAACGGCTCGGACCCGACCAGATATCCAAGCCGCAAGCCCGGAAACAGCGATTTGGTAAAGCTGCCCACATAGATAACGCGCCCATCCCGGTCGAGGCTCTTGAGAGCGGGTAAGGGGCTGCGCAGGAAGGACATTTCGAACTCGTAATCATCCTCCACGATCAGTGCATTCAAATCGCGGGCGCGGTCCAGCAAGGCGCGGCGACGTTCCATTGGCATGGTCGCGGTGGTCGGGCATTGGTGTGACGGAGTGGTAAAGATCACATCCGTGCCATCGGGAATGCTGTCTGGCGGCAGCCCGTCTGAATCCACATTCACCTCAGCAAGATGGCAACGCGATTGCACCAGAATATCGCGGAGCGCGTGGTAGCAGGGGTTTTCCAAAGCCGCCGTGCGCCTCTGCGTCAGCAGGATTTGTGCTGTCAGCCACAGTGCGTTCTGCGCGCCGAGCGTGATCAGGATTTGATCCGGCCGTGCGTTGATCCCGCGTCGGGGCAGCGTGTGACGCGCGATGAACTCCACCAGTTGGGGATCATCCTGATCGAAGTAGTCCGTGGTCATCGACGTGAAATCACGCTGACCCAAAGCTTGCACTGCACAATGGCGCCAGTTGGTGTGGTCAAACAGCGTCGGATCCGCCTGCCCATAGATGAACGGATATTTGAAGCGTGCCCAATCCTGCGGCTTGCTCGGCGTGGCCCCGCCAGTGAACTTCTGACCAATCGCGCGGGACCAGTCCACGGCGTCTTCTGTCTGCGGTGAGGCGCGGAATTTCGGCGGTGTTGGCGCGGTTTCGGACACGAAGTATCCAGACCGCCCGCGCGAGGTCAGATAATCGTTGGACAAAAGCTCGGTATAGGCCAGCGTCACCGTAATTCGGCTCACGCTCAAATGAGACGCCAGTTTCCGGGTCGACGGCAGCTTTTCCCCAGGACGAAACCGCCCGGACAGAATCCCTTCGGCGATCATCTGCTGGATTTGCGCCTGCAGCGTGCCCTGTGCATCGGGTTGCAAAAAGAAGGTTTCGACCGGAAGTGCCATGGCTGAACACTGTATTCTGGTCTTATGGGGTGCGCAATCTGGTCCTAAGCTCAAAGTTACGTGTTTCGCGAGCCATTTGGTCACAGCCAAACGACTGGGTCAGGCTGAACGACGACAGTTGCAGACCCGTTGATTTCGCGAAAGGATCAAGCAACCGTGCATAGGCTTTGGGCGACAGCAGATGAATTTCACATTGGATCAACTCCGCGCCTTTTTGGCCGTGGCTCAAAAAGGGGGTGTGGGCAAGGCTGCCGAGGCATTGAACCTGACCCAGCCTGCGGTGACGGCGCGCATCAAGGCATTGGAAGATTCCATCAATGCGGAACTGTTTGATCGCAAGGATAAGATGGCGCTGACCCGCGACGGGTCGGTGCTGATGGGATACGCGGATCAATTCCTGACGCTGACCAGCCTTGTCGAACGCGACGTGTCATCTGATGATGGATTGACCCGTTTGCTACGCATCGGTGCATCCGAGACAATTGTGCAGTCGTGGTTGCCGAATTTCATTCAAAACCTGCGCGCGCGGTTTCCCAAGATTTCAGTGGAAATTGACGTCGCCGATTCCCTCAGCTTGCGAGACCGCTTGTTGGCCAACGGGATCGATCTTGGCCTGATGATGGGCCCTGTGTCCGATTACCGTGTCGAAAGCGTTGAATTGCCAAGGTTCGAAATGCGCTGGTTTCGTGCGGTTGGCCAACAGGCTGCGCATCCGGGTGCGGGGACGCCGATCATTACGTTTTCCCGCTCGACCCGCCCGCATCGTGAACTGAAGGAACTGATCCTCGAACGCTTTGGGCCGGGTGTTGCGTTCTTTCCGTCCACGTCCTTGTCCGCCGGGTTTCGTATGGTGGCCATGGGCTTGGGGATCGGGGCGTTGCCTTTGATTCCGGCGGAGCCGTTCCTTGCGGCTGGCGAAATCGAAACTTTGGACCTTGGGTTTCAGCCGTCGCCATTGGAGTTCACGGCGTCCTTTCTTGCCGGGCCGGATGCGGCGTTCAGCCGTCAGGCGGCTGATATCGCGCGTGACACAGCGCTGTCATTTCATAAAGATGTTCTATCGAAATAGATCACAATTTCTGATTTGTATTTATCTTTTCCTGCCGACTAACGTTGGACAAGGGGGAAGAGATGCTTGCGCAGATCACACATTCGGACTTGATGCTCCAAGACGTGAACGCAGTGCGAACGGCTATCCGCTCCGGAGCTTATGCGGGGCAGACCGCTGGTTTGGCCTCCGGCAAGTTGCAGGCAAATCTGGTAATCATGCCCGCTGCGCATGCAGTCGATTTCGAAGCTTTCTGTCACGCCAATCCCCGCCCATGCCCATTGGTTGGCAAGACGGAGGTTGGGAACCCAGCTTGGACCGCGCTTGGGGATATCGACATTCGTACTGACGTGCCGCGCTACAACATCTATCGCGATGGCGTGTTGGAGAAGAACGTCACTGACATCACCGACATGTGGCGGGACGATTGGGTCGCCTTTGCCCTTGGGTGTTCCTTTACGTTTGAATCCGCCCTACTGCGCGCGGGTGTTCCTGTGGCGCATATCGACGTGAACAAAACGGTTCCGATGTATCGCACGAACACGGACACGACGCCGGTTGGACCGTTTCGCGGCGGCATGGTGGTGTCCATGCGCCGAATTCCAGAACATCAAATCACGCTGGCTGAGGCCACGACGGCCAAGTTCCCTTGGGCGCATGGTGCGCCGGTGCATGTGGGCGATCCGGGCGAGATTGGGATCACCGACCTTGAAACACCGGACTGGGGAGACCCCCCCGTGGGTAACGGCATGCCAGTGTTCTGGGCCTGCGGGGTGACGCCACAGAACGCGCTGGCGAATGCCAAGCTGCCTTTGGTCGTCACGCACACACCAGGCCACATGCTGATCACAGACATTGAAGACACTGAAGACGCATTCATAAAACAATGACCAACAGGAGAAACCTATGAAACACTTGATTACAGCCGCCGCCATCGCGCTTGGCGCGACAGGAATGGCAACGGCAGAAAACACAGCCGTTATCAAAGCGGTCGGAACATGGGGCGCGCTGCCCAACTATGCCAGCCATGAAGGCCCGTTCTGGAATGAACGTATCGCTGAGGCCTCCGGTGGCTCGATTATCGGAGAGATCAAGCCGCAAACGGAACTGGGTCTCAGTGGTTTCGAGATCATGCGCCTTGTGAAGAACGGTGTGTTCGATTTCGCCTTCGGCTTGCCAGGCTATGTTGCGGCGGAAAACGCTGTGTTTGAAGGGTCAGACCTCAGTTCCATCATTCAGGATTTTGACACCTCGCGGCAGGTGCAAGACGCCTATTTCCCGATCATGGAAAAGGCCTTCGCGGAAATCTACAACGCCAAGCTGATGATGCTTTACCCGTTCCCGTCGCAGATCCTTTACTGCAACACCGAAATCGGTGGGATCAGTGATCTGGAAGGCAAGAAAATCCGCGTCTATTCCACGACGCTGGGTGATTTTGTGGAAGCTGTCGGCGGCGTGTCCGTGACCGTGCCCTTTGCCGAAGTGGTGCCCGCGCTGGAAAAAGGCGTGGTGGACTGCGGCATCACCGGAACGACCTCTGCCTATAACGCCAAGTGGTATCAGGTGGCGAGCCATGCCTACACCTTGCGCGTGGGCTTTGGGATCGCGTTTGGGGCGATGAACATGGACAAGTGGAACTCGTTGTCCGCTGACCAGCAAGCCACTCTGACAACGGAGATTGCGGCGCTGAACGAACAGCTGTGGGCCGATAATGCCAGCCAAGACGGGACGGCTGTGTCCTGCCTGACTTCCACGGATTGCCCAACCGAACCGGGTGGTATGACGCTGGTGGAACCATCAGCAGCTGACATCGCGACCCGCGACAAACTCGCAGCGGATGTTGTTCTGGCCCGCTGGGCGGACCGGTGTGGCGCAGAGTGTGCCGCCAACTGGAATGACACGGTTGGCAAAATTCTGGGTCTGACGGCAAAGGCCGAGTGACCCGATCTTCTGGTCGCCCTGACCACGGGGCGGCCAGCTTCCCCAAGCTTTCTTCTTGGATGTTTCCTCATGCTTTCGCTTGTCTCTGCCTTGCACCGCACGTCCCGTGTCCTTGTCTGGATCGGCGGTATCCTGATCCTTGGCTCTGCCGTACTGGTCACGGTTGAGGTCCTGCTTCGCAAGTTCGTCAACTACTCCATCGGTGGCGCGGACGAGCTGTCGGGCTATGCCTTTGCCGTCGCCACAACACTCGGGTTTGCCTATGCGCTGTTTGAACGGGCGCATATCCGGGTGGATGCCCTTCTGGTGGTCTTGCCGCGCGGGGTGCGGATCGCGCTGTCGTTCTTTGGCCTCGCATTGCTGATCGGCTTCGCCGCGGTGATTGGCTGGCAAGCTTGGTCGCTGGTGGGCGACACACTGCAGCATGGGTCGCGCTCCATCACGCCGATGCGCACGCCTCTGGCGATCCCGCAAATCCCGTGGCTGTTTGGCTGGGCGTTCTTTGTGCTTTGCGGGATTGTGTTGTTTGTCGCGGCACTCTGGACCCTGCTGAAAGGCGATCCCGCCACGACCGAACGCATGATCGGCGTCAAAACGCTGGATGAGCAAATCAAGGACGAGACGGTCTGATGCTCTCCAAAACCCTGTTCATCCTGCTCGGCCTGATCGCCGCTGCTGTTCCCGTGGCCGCTGCCCTTGGTTGGTTGGGCCTCAGCATGCAGTACCTTGAAAGCCCAATGCCCCTGCACCGTGCGATTGGGGACATGGTCTGGCAAACCGGCAAGGACTTCCTGCTGGTTGCGATCCCGATGTTCATCATGCTGGGAGAGATCCTCCTGCGTTCCGGCATTGCGGCCAAGATGTATGACGGTATGATCAAATGGCTGGGCTGGCTGCCCGGTGGGCTGATGCACGCCAATACCGGGTCCTGTGCTCTGTTTGCGGCGACCTCTGGGTCGTCGGTCGCGACCGCAGCCACGATCGGCACGGTTGCAATCCCTCAGATCGCGGAACGTCGCTATAACGAACGCCTGTTCCTTGGCACGGTTGCCGCGGGGGGTACGCTGGGCATCCTGATCCCACCGTCGATCAACCTGATCCTTTATGGTCTTTTGACCGACACGTCGGTGCCGGAACTCTACCTCGCGGGCTTCATCCCCGGTTTCATGCTCGCAGCACTCTTTATGCTGACGGTCGTGATCTTGTGCCTCTTGCGCCCCGGCTGGGGGGGTGTGCGCGTCACGGCGAGTTGGGCCGACCGCATTGCGGTGCTGCCCGCACTGCTGCCCCCGATTGGGATATTCGTTGTCGTCGTCGGCTCCATTTATGCCGGGCTGGCCACCCCGACTGAGGCTGCGGCCCTTGGTGTGATCGCAGCACTTATCCTCGCGTGGTCGAACGGGACCCTCAGCCTCACCATGTTGCGGGAAGCGATTGAGGGGACTATGCGCACCACCTCGATGATCATGCTGATCATCCTTGCAGCGGTGTTTCTGAACTTCGTGCTGTCCATCATAGGGCTGACGCAGGCGCTGGCGGATTTCGTGACCGGGCTGGGGCTGACGCCGATGCAGACGATGCTCGTGCTGGTCCTTGTGCTGCTGGTCATTGGGTGTTTCATGGAAACTTTGTCCATGCTGCTGACCACCGCGCCGCTCATCGCGCCCATCGTCATCGCGCTGGGGTTTGACCCGGTCTGGTTCGGCATCCTGCTGATGGTTCTGCTGGAAACCGCGCTGATCACGCCGCCGATTGGCATCAACCTTTATGTGGTGCAGGGCGTGCGCGAACGCGGGGATCTATCGGATGTGATGATCGGCGCGGCCCCCTTTGTGGTCACCATGGTCGCGATGATCGGGCTGCTTTTAGCCTTCCCGGATATTGCGCTTTGGCTCCCGAGCCTCTTTTACTGACACCAACTTCAAAACACTGGATCTGAACTGATGTGGCAATTCTGGATTGACCGTGGGGGTACCTTTACCGATGTCGTCGGGCGCCGCCCGGATGGCTCGCTGGTCACGCACAAGCTGTTGTCGGAAAACCCCGAGCAATACCGCGACGCTGCCGTGCAAGGCATACGGGACCTCTTGGGTGTGAAGGCGGGTGAGGTGATCCCAAGCGGCGTGATCGAAGCCGTCAAGATGGGCACCACAGTGGCCACGAACGCTTTGCTTGAACGCAAAGGCGACCGCACGCTGCTGCTGATCACCAAAGGGTTCGGCGACCTGCTGCGCATCGGCTATCAGGCGCGGCCCACTCTGTTTGATCTGAAGATTGAGCTTCCCGAGCTTCTTTACGAACAGGTGGTCGAGGTGGACGAACGGCTCGACAAAGACGGAGCGATCGTCCGGCCCTTGGATGAAGACAGCGCGCGCACCGCCTTGCGCAACGCTAAAGCGGATGGGATCGACAGTGTCGCGATCGCCTTTCTGCACGGCTATCTGAACCCCGATCACGAAGCGCGGGTCGCGGCCATCGCAGCAGAGGAAGGCTTTGGCCAGATTTCCGTGAGCCACCAGACCTCGCCCCTGATGAAGCTGGTCAGCCGGGGCGATACCACGGTTGTGGATGCGTATTTGTCACCCATCCTGCGGCGTTATGTGGATCAGGTCTCGGACGAGTTGGGCGGGGATGACGGCGCACGGCTGATGTTCATGCAGTCCAATGGCGGGCTGACAGATGCGCGCCTGTTTCAGGGCAAGGATGCGATCCTGTCCGGGCCTGCGGGCGGCGTTGTTGGTATGGTCAAGACGGGGGAACTCGCCGGTTTTGACCGCCTGATCGGCTTTGATATGGGCGGCACCTCTACCGATGTGTGCCATTACGCAGGCCAATACGAGCGCAGCTTTGAAACCGAAGTCGCAGGCGTTCGGGTGCGCGCGCCGATGATGAACATCCACACCGTGGCGGCGGGCGGTGGGTCGATCCTGTCCTATCGCGATGGTCGCTTTCAGGTTGGCCCCGAAAGTGCGGGCGCCAATCCCGGTCCCGCCTGTTATCGCCGTGGCGGCCCTCTGACGGTGACGGATTGCAATGTCCTGCTGGGGAAACTGCAACCGCACCACTTCCCGCCGGTGTTCGGGCCAAACGCGGATCAACCTCTCGATGCTGATGTGGTGCGCGAAAAGTTCGACGCCCTTGGCGCCGAGATCGCGCAAGCGACCGGAGACCCACAACGCAGCGCCGAAGACCTCGCCGAAGGGTTCCTGCGTATCGCGGTTGAGAACATGGCCAACGCCATCAAGAAAATCTCCGTTCAGCGCGGGTACGATGTGACCGGCTATACTCTGCAGTGCTTTGGCGGAGCGGGTGGGCAGCACGCCTGTCTTGTGGCGGATGCGCTGGGCATGGAATCCGTGTTCGTGCATCCCTTCGCGGGCGTTCTGTCCGCCTATGGCATGGGCCTCGCCGAAATCCGCGCCCTGCGGGAACGGCAGTTCGAGCGCCCCATGACGGACATCGCGGGCGCGCAAGACATGCTGGCCGGATTGGCGGAGGACGCCACGCAAGAGGTGATCTCCCAAGGTATCCCGCGCGACGACATCCGCACCGAGCACCGCGCGTTTCTGCGTCACAAAGGCTCCCATCAGTCGTTGGAGGTCGATTTCGGAACCGAGGACCAACTCCGCGACCGGTTTAAGGCGGCGCATAAGGCGCGCTATGGCTTTGACGGTGGCGACCGGGAACTGATCTTTGAAGCCCTCGCGGTTGAGGCGATTGGCACGGCGACCAACATCCCGGATGCGGAACACGGCCTGACCGACGCCGCGCCATCCCCGGTGGATCACGTGCAAGCCGTGATGGCTGGCATGGCGCAAAACGTCCCTCTCTATGACCGCGACCAGATGCAGCCCGGCCAGACTGTTGTGGGCCCCGCGATCATCAAGGAACCCACTGGAACCAACATCATCGAACCCGGCTGGCAGGCGCGGATCAATGGCTTTGGCCACCTGATCCTGACCCGTGCAGAGGCACTAGCCCAGCAAGAGGCCATCGGCACCAACGCCGATCCGGTGATGCTGGAAGTGTTCAACAACTTGTTCATGTCCATCGCCGAGCAGATGGGTGCGACGCTCGCCAACACGGCCTACAGCGTGAACATCAAGGAACGGCTCGACTTCTCCTGTGCGCTGTTCGACCCGACCGGCGGGCTGGTCGCCAACGCGCCGCATGTGCCGGTGCATCTCGGCTCTATGTCGGATTCCATCCGCACGGTGATCCGGTTGAACCTGGACATGAAACCCGGTGATGTGTTCGTGCTGAACGCGCCGTTCAATGGCGGTACGCACCTGCCGGATGTGACAGTCGTGACGCCTGTGTTCAATGACGCAGGCACCGAACCTTTGTTCTTCGTCGCCTCGCGCGGGCACCACGCCGATATCGGTGGGCGCACGCCCGGTTCCGCACCGCCGGATTCCTCCCATATCGAAGAAGAAGGCGTGCTGATCGACAACTTCCGCATGATCGACGGGGGCACGTTCCGTGAAGCTGAAACCCGCGCCTTGCTCGGTTCAGGCAAATATCCGTGTCGGAACATCGATGAAAACATGGCTGATCTGGCGGCGCAGGTGGCGGCGAATGAAACCGGTCTGCGTGAAGTCAAACGCATGATCGCGCAGTTCGGGTTGGAGACCGTGCACGCCTATATGCGCCATGTGCAGGACAATGCCGAGGAATGCGTGCGTCGGGTGATCACGTCGCTCAGCGACAGCAGCTATGACTACGAACTCGACAATGGCGACTTCATTCGGGTGGCGATCCGCGTGGATAAGGAGGCGCGCTCGGCAGAGATCGACCTGACCGGCACCGCGTCCAATGCGTTCAACTTCAACGCGCCCTTGTCCGTGTGTCATGCGGTGGTGCTGTACGTCTTCCGCACGTTGGTGGGCGCGCCGATCCCGCTGAACGAGGGCTGTTTCAAACCGCTCAAAGTCATCGCGCCTGAAGGGTCCATGGTGAACGCGCAATATCCCTCCGCCGTGATCGCGGGCAATACCGAGGTCAGCCAGCTGACCTGCAACGCGATTATGGCGGCTCTCGGTGTGATGGCGGGCAGTCAGGCGACGATGAACAACTATGTCTGGGGCAATGACCGCATCCAGAACTATGAAACCATCTGTGGCGGCACGGGCGCGGGCCCGGATTTTGACGGCTGTTCCGCGATCCAGACACACATGACCAACACGCGATCCACTGATCCCGAAGTGCTGGAATTCCGCTTCCCTGTCCGGCTGGAGGAAATGTCCATCCGACGTGGTTCTGGCGGCAAGGGTGCTCATTCCGGTGGCGACGGGATCACGCGCCGGATGCTGTTTCAGGAGCAGATGACCGTGACGACGCTGGGATCGCATCGCCGCGTGCCGCCCTTCGGTCAGAACGGGGGCGCTCCGGGCGAAGTTGGTAAGGAATGGATCGAACGTGCGGATGGGTCTGTCGTCGAACATGCGGGCGTGGACGAGAACGAGGTCTATCCCGGTGATGTGTTCGTGATGCAGACGCCCTCGGGCGGGGGGTTCGGGTAATTCGGAACGCGGTGGCGTTAGTTGACCCGCTTCAGGAAGGTGCGGATTTCCTTTTCCGCGTCTCCTTGATGCACCCGGCGGAACACAAGGTCTAACCCATCGTCCGCCAGAGTGCGGTGATACTCCTGCATCTCGTATTCGCCGACCTCATTGATGAACAGCGAATAGACCGACAGCGTATCACTTTCCAGCCGCGCCCAGACATAGGGCTCTCCGTTCAACGGATCGAGAGGCACGGTCTTGCCAAACACGTTGGTCTTCATCGCGGAGCCATAGATGTTCTCTCGTGGGCTGGCCACGAATTCGATTTCGTAGCTGCCCTCCTTGGTCCGACCATCGCTGCGCCGGATCACAGAGGTCCACTGTACTGTGAAGCCATCTTTCATCGGTGCGATGGTCACGCTCATGTCGCGTTGTTCCGTACCGGATTGCATGTCGACTTCGGCTTGACCCTCATAGGTCCCGACGAAACGATCAATCTCTGCTGCCAGTGCTGCAAGGGGCAGCAAAAGCAGAACCAGGGCGGTGCGCAAAATGCGTGTCAGCGGTGCCATACTCCTAAAGTAGCAACGCCAACGCAAAATGGAAGTCGACGTCTTGTCACGTTTGCGCCACATGGCGGTTTACAGGCGGCGCAGAGAGGGTCTCGCGCCGCCCAATTGTGCTTAACCTGCCGCGTCAAACGGGGTTTCGACCCCATAAAACACGTTTGCGTTGATGATGACGTCTTCGGCGTTCACCACCGCATCCAGCAGCGTCACAGTGCCAAGGGCATCGCCCTGATGCGCGCCTGCGCCGCCCTGTTCACTGTAAAACACCAGCAACGTGTCATCGACTTCTCCGTCGCCATCGGCATCCACCAGCGTCGCGGACTCAAGCGCGACCGTGTGGCCTTCGAAGACCAGCGAGTCCTCTTCCGGGTTGTAGTCGGTGACGATGTCATCGCCGATGCCTTCGACCCAGTGGTCATGCACGTTGTCGTTTTCCCCGGCTACGGCCTGATAATCCACGTCTCCGTCCTCGTCGCGGTGCTTGTCGAGGATGTCTTCCTTGGCATCCAGCAGCCAGCGGAAGGTGTATGTATCGCCCCCTTCGCCGCCAGTGAGCACGTCGTCATCACTGAGAGGTTCGTTCGGTTCGACCTTTTCGACGCCCTCTTCGACCTCTTGTGCGATCTCCGGCTCTCCGCCCCAGGAAATGGAATAAATCTGATCGTTCCCGGCGCCGCCATCCATCATGTCGTCGCCCAGACCACCTTCGAGACTGTCATCACCGTCGTCGCCCGACAGCATATCCGCCCCGTTGCCGCCCCACAGGTCGTCATTTCCGTCACCGCCGAACAGCTTGTCCTTTCCATTGCCGCCAAAGAGTGAATCGTCGCCCAACTGGCCCGTGATCAACTGTTTACCGTTACCACCTTCGATGACGTCGGCGTCATCTGTTCCGTTAATTACCTCGATACCTTTGAACTTACCGAACGCTTTGCCTTTTCCTTTACCGGGCATAGAAATCTCCTTGAAAGTTGGTGCGCCTGACGGGATGTCAGGTGCCTCGCCTTCGCGGGATTCTGGTTAGTTATGTGTGAAAATTGCCGGGGTGACCGGAAAGCGAGCAGAGTTCGTCATTCGTGCTGTTTGCTGACACAAAAAGGGCGCCCCAGTGGGACGCCCTTCGCAAAACTTTAACTCTGTCTCAGCCGAACACGCGACCCAAGGCACCGTCGACTGCGCCAATAATCTGGTCAACGTCGTCTTTGGTGCAGATCAGCGGGGGTGAGAAACACAGCGTGTTGTTCTTGCCCGGCAGG
>CAZDXI010000068.1:10186-12230 GCA_964509095.1 uncultured Rhodobacterales bacterium | reverse complement strand
GGCGTACCGCTGCTTGCAGAGATCCCCTTGCACCTTGATATTCGTACCGCTGCGGATGGTGGCGCGCCGATTGTAATCTCCAAACCCGAATCCAAACAGGCAGCTGGCTTCCGCGATGTTGCGCGCGCCCTGATTGATGCGGGCAAAGCCTGAATATGTCTGAACCGACCTTTCCACCCCTAATGCAAGGCCACCCGGTGGAAACCGGGGTCGATCCGTTTGATAAAGCTCAAGCGCTTGCTGCGTTGGGCTGCGATCCCGGTACAGTGGTCTATCGGTTGGATAACAACGCTCTGCGCGCAACCCTGATCCTTGCGCCGGAAGTGCCATTGTCCAAGGCTATGGCGATGCTGCCGCTTTGTGCAATTGGCTTTCAGAACGCGCTGGGCGCGCTCGCTCCGCCAGAAGTCGCGGTACATCTGGATTGGGCCGGGCCCATCCGTGTGAACGGCGCGTTGTGCGGAGGTTTCCGCGTTGCTTCCAGCACCCATGACGCAGCAGTCGTGCCGGATTGGATGACCATTGGCGTCGACCTGCCGCTGTGGCCAGCAAGCGATGATCCCGGCCAAACGCCGGATGAAACTGCCCTTTATGCCGAAGGCTGCGCAGATGTAGACGCGGTTACGCTGCTTGAAAGCTGGACACGCCACACCTTAGCCCACATCAACCGATGGTCTGATGAGGGCGTCGCACCCTTGCACCGGGATTGGCGTGGACTGGCCTGGGGCGTCGGAGAGGAAATCAGCGTTCAAGGTCAAACCGGAACCTTCCTTGGAATCGACGAAGATTTCGGCATGCTGCTTCGTGATGGATCAGAAACGACCCTGATCCCCTTGTCGCGCCTGTTAGAGGATACCTGATGTCTCAATCCCCGATGTACCTCGCCCGCGCGATCCACTTCGATGAAAGCGACCAGAACGTCTACCACTCACCTGCGCGCACCGGAGAATGGTGCATCCCCGGCGGTTTCGAATTTTCGAACTTTTCCGAAGCGGACCTGAGTGGGAAAACCAAGCAAGCGTTTTCTAACGGTTGGCTGGGTTTAGAAACCTTTGGACGCGTGTCCTTTGTCGCGGTGACACAGGTTGAACCTTATGAAGTCGAAGCCTTGATCAAACAGCTTTGCCAGCATTTCGTTGATCTTTACGGCGCCGGAACGGTCGAGGCAGCGCGCCCCGTGGCCGAAGAAGAAATGCGCCACATGCTGGACATGTGCGCCGGGTTGGAACCCAACACCCTGATTACCGTGGCACGCATACTGACCGATGCAGGCGTCAGCGAAAGTTTCCGAACCATTGAACCTCAAGACGCAGACATCACGCAATTTGCAGTGCATGGGTCGCTGGACGAACCGCATCAACATTAAACGTTACGGATTTCGGTCACGATGCGTGATCACGTAACATTTTATTTGCGTCGACTCACCCTTTGGCGTAGGGTCCGAGCGCGAACAGGAGGACTCTATGCAAGCATTCATCTGCGACGCGCAACGCACAGCTATTGGCCGCTATGGCGGGTCGTTGTCGTATGTGCGCACGGATGACCTCGCTGCGACTCCGATCAAAGCCTTGATGAACCGCCACCCCGATCTTGATTGGGGGCAGGTTGATGATGTGATCTTTGGCTGTGCCAATCAAGCAGGTGAAGACAATCGCAACGTGGCCCGCATGGCCGGGCTGCTCGCAGGTCTGCCCGACACGGTACCGGGCGCGACGATCAATCGGCTTTGTGCCTCCGGCATGGACGCAGTTGGTCTGGCCGCGCGCGGCATCAAGGCTGGTGAGCTGGACCTCGCTATTGCGGGCGGTGTGGAAAGCATGTCTCGCGCGCCGTTTGTGATGCCCAAGTCAGACACCGCCTTTGGGCGTGCAAATGCAGTCTATGACACGACCATTGGCTGGCGCTTTGTGAATCCCAAGATGAAATCCGAATTTGGCATCGATTCTATGCCAGAAACCGCGGACAACGTTGCGCTGGACTGGGGCATTGAACGCGACGCCCAAGATGCGATGGCCGAACGGTCCCAAGCGCGGTGGGCCGCAGC
>CAZDXI010000068.1:0-10086 GCA_964509095.1 uncultured Rhodobacterales bacterium | reverse complement strand
GTGATGGGCATTGGCCCTGTACCCGCCTCCCGCAAAGCGCTGGAACATGCGGGCCTCACCATCGGCCAGATGGATGTGATTGAACTGAACGAGGCCTTCGCCGCGCAAGGCATCGCCACACTTCGCGACCTTGGCGTTACTGATGATGACCCTCGGGTGAACCCACAGGGTGGCGCAATTGCCATCGGGCATCCTTTGGGCATGTCTGGCGCGCGGCTTGTGATGACGGCAGCCTATCAACTGCAACGCAACGGTGGCCGCTATGCCCTGTGCACAATGTGTGTCGGGGTTGGTCAAGGTGTTGCACTTATTCTGGAAAGGGTCTGACCCATGTACGCACAGATGGTAAAATCCGAAGCAACCAAAGACGATCCCGAAAAGCTGGCCGCGTTTCAGGCCAAGATCGATGCGGGCGACAAGATTGAACCCAAGGACTGGATGCCTGAAGGGTATCGCAAGACCTTGATCCGTCAGATCGGCCAACATGCGCATTCCGAAATCGTCGGTCAATTGCCCGAAGGCAACTGGATCACCCGCGCGCCCACCTTGGAGCGCAAAGCGATCCTTCTGGCCAAAGTGCAAGACGAAGCCGGGCATGGTCTTTACCTGTATTGCGCAGCCGAGACACTTGGCGTGTCCCGCGATGACCTGACCGAGCAGCTTCTGGACGGCCGGATGAAATACTCGTCCATCTTCTCCTACCCGACGCTGACATGGGCTGATATCGGTGCGGTTGGCTGGCTGGTCGATCAGGCAGCGATCATGAATCAGGTGCCTTTGCAGCGCACGTCGTTTGGCCCTTATGCCCGTGCGATGATCCGCATCTGTAAGGAGGAATCCTTCCACCAACGCCAAGGCTACGACATCATGATGAAGATGTGTGCTGGTACTCAGGCGCAAAAGGACATGGCACAAAGTGCGTTGGACCGTATGTGGTATCCATCGCTCATGATGTTCGGTCCGTCGGACAAAGACTCTGTGCATTCCACGCAATCGATGGCTTGGAAGATCAAGATGAATTCCAATGACGAGCTGCGTCAGAAGTTCGTCGACGATGTAGTCCCGCAAGCGGAATACTTGGGTCTCAAAGTTCCGGATGAGAACCTGAAGTGGAACGACGAACGCGGTCACTATGACTACTCTGACCCGGATTGGTCCGAGTTTTTCGATGTGCTCAACGGAAACGGTCCTTGTTCGCACCAGCGTCTCGCCGACCGCAACAAGGCGTGGGACGACGGCGCTTGGGTCCGTGACGGGATGTTGGCCCATGCCGAAAAGAAACGCGCCCGCCATCTGGCCGCCGAATAAGCGCGGCGTGCTTGACAGAGCACGACAAGCGGAAAGGAAATCACAATGTCCAAGGAATGGCCCCTTTGGGAAGTCTTTATCCGTGGTCAGCACGGCATGTCCCACCGTCATGTGGGCAGCTTGCATGCGCCGGACGCAGACATGGCGATCCGTAACGCCCGCGATGTGTACACACGTCGCAAGGAGGGTCTGAGCATCTGGGTGGTTGAAAGCGCGCAGATCACAGCCGCTGACCCATCCGACAAAGACAGCCTGTATGATCCGGCGGACAGCAAGGTCTACCGTCACCCGACTTTCTTCGACATCCCGGAAGAAGCGGGCAAGATGTGATGGACTCCCAAGTTGAATTCCTGCTGCGCCTTGGGGACAACGCGCTTATCCTTGGGCACCGCGTGTCCGAATGGTGTGGCCATGCCCCTGTTCTGGAAGAGGACATCGCGCTCGCCAATGTCGCGCTGGATCTGATCGGGCAGACTCAGCTTTGGCTCGGCCTCGCGGCAGAGCGTCAGGGCGACGGCAAATCTGCCGACGACCTCGCCTTCCTGCGCGACGCATGGGACTTCCGCAACGTACTGTTGGTCGAACAGCCCAATGGCGATTTTGGTCAGACCATGATGCGCCAGTTCCTGTTTGATGCGTGGCACAAACCCTACCTTCACGCTCTGACAAACGCGTCCGACCCGGAAATCGCGGCGATCGCGGAAAAGTCGCTCAAGGAAGTAACCTACCATCTCGAACGCTCCGCTGACGTTGTGATTTCTCTGGGCGACGGGACTGAGGAAAGCCATGCGCGGATGCAAGCTGCACTGGACCTGCTTTGGCCCTATGCAGGCGAGATGTTCCAGACGGACGCGGTGGACGAAGCCTTACCCAACATCGCACCGAAGGTGGCCGATGTTCGCGCAGAATTCGACAAAACCCTCGCCACCACGATGGCAGATGCAACCCTGACAATTCCCGACAGCGATTTCGCCCATAAAGGCGGTCGCACCGGGCAAAGGCATTCCGAACATCTCGGCCACCTATTGACGACGATGCAATGGCTGCAACGCGCATATCCGGGCGCCACATGGTAGAAGCTCGTCCCTCCATCGACGACATCCGAGAATGGCTGGATGACGTGCCAGACCCGGAGATCCCGGCGATCTCCCTGGTGGACCTTGGCGTGATCCGCTACATCGCATGGGCGGACGACGCTTTGGAGATCACGGTCACGCCAACATATTCCGGATGCCCTGCCACCGCCGTCATCGACATGGAAATTGAAGCTGCCATGCACGCGCGCGGCATCGAAAATGTGACCCTAAAGCGCCAAATCGCCCCGCCGTGGACCACAGATTGGATGTCGGAAAAAGGCCGAGCCAAGCTCGAAGCCTATGGCATTGCTCCGCCGCAACCCGCCGGCGGCCCCAGCCATTGCCCGCATTGCCAATCAACAGACGTCGAACGCATCAGCCAGTTCGGCTCTACCCCGTGCAAAGCACAATGGCGCTGCACATCCTGTCTTGAACCCTTCGACTATTTCAAGTGCATCTGAGGTCCCCGCGATGGCGCAATTCCACCCTTTGACCGTGACCGAGGTCCGCAAGACCATCCGGGACGCCGTCGTCGTTACCTTGAAGCCCGAGGACCCCGACGCGTTCAAATTCGTGCAAGGCCAATACCTGACCTTCCGACGTGACTTTGACGGCACAGAAATCCGGCGCAACTATTCCATCTGCACCGGGCTCGATGATGGAATGCTGCAAGTTGGGATCAAGCGCGTTGATGGAGGCGCGTTTTCCACATTTGCCAATGACAACTTGAAACCCGGCGACACTCTCGAAGCCATGCCGCCGATGGGTAAGTTCTACACCACCATCGAACCTGACAAAGCCAAGACGTATCTCGGCTTTGCGGGTGGATCAGGCATCACACCCGTGCTGTCCATCCTGAAAACCGTGCTGGCGCGCGAACCCAACAGCCATTTCACACTGGTCTATGCCAACCGCGCACCCAACACGATCATGTTCCGCGAGGAACTCGAAGATCTCAAGAACCGTCACATGGGTCGCCTGACGATCCTGCACGTGCTGGAATCCGGTGATCAGGACATCAATCTGTTTTCTGGTCGTGTGGACGCGGATAAATGTGCCGCGCTGTTCAAACATTGGGTGGACATTGCCAGCGTAGACACCGCGTTCATTTGTGGCCCCGAACCCATGATGCTGGCCATTTCCACAGCCCTCAAAGACCACGGCCTGTCCGAAGATCAGATTAAGTTTGAACTCTTCGGCGCATCCCAACAAGGCCGCCTCGCTGTTCAAAATCGTGCTGCGCAATCTGGCGAAACAGGCACCGAAACGACAGTCATCATCGACGGCACGGCGCACCAGTTCACCTTGCCCAAAGCCGATCCCGTACTTCAGGGCGCCTTAGACAATGCTCTGGACGCACCTTATGCCTGTCGCGCCGGAGTTTGCTCCACCTGCAAAGCCAAGGTCGTTGAAGGCGAAGCCGAAATGATCACGAACCACGCGCTCGAAGACTATGAAGTCCGCGCAGGTTTCGTGCTGACCTGTCAATGCTACCCGCTCTCTGACAAGATCGTTCTGGATTACGACCAACACTGAGGCGCGCACGCAAGAGCGCGATGAAGGACACGACCATGCCCAAAGACTCCGCCGTCCGCTCCGTCGAAAGCTTCGCCACAGGTCAGTGGTTCGCCCCCGGACCGGGCGCGCGTAGCATTGCCAGCGCAATCACGGGCGAAACAATCGCCGAGGCTGGAAACGACGCACTTCCTTTTGGCGACATGCTCGGCTGGGCTCGCACCGTGGGTGGCCCTTCCTTGCGCGCAATGACATTCCATGACCGGGCACGGATGCTCAAGGCGCTTGCCCTGCATCTGCGGGACCACCGCGACGCTCTCTATGACATCAGCTTTGATACCGGCGCGACCCTGTCGGATCACAAGATCGACGTGGATGGTGGGGTCGGCACCATGCTTGTCTTCGCCTCTAAAGGGCGACGCGAGATGCCGGACGCGCAGGTTTACCTTGATGGTCCGCCCGAACAACTCGGGCGGGACGGTCAGTTCTTCGGCCGCCACATCTGCGTGCCGATGCAAGGCGTCGCGGTACACATCAACGCGTTCAACTTCCCCATCTGGGGCATGCTGGAAAAGCTCGCACCCACGTGGCTCGCCGGGATGCCCGCCATCGTGAAACCCGCCACGGCGACTTGCTATGTGACCGAAGCCTGCGTGCGCCTCATGCTGGACAGCGGCATTCTGCCCGAAGGCGCCTTGCAGCTTGTGTCGGGCGGAATCGGCGACATGCTAGATCATGTGGGCAGTCAAGACGTTGTAACCTTTACAGGCTCAGCCGAAACCGCTCTGAAACTTCGAGGTCATCCCAATCTGCTGCGAAACTCCGTGCGTTTCACCGCCGAACAAGACAGCCTTAACGCGTCAATCCTCGGCCCCGACGCTGCGCCCGGAACACCGGAGTTCGATCTGTTCCTGAAGGAAGTCACACGCGAGATGACAGCCAAGGCCGGGCAGAAGTGCACCGCCATCCGCCGGATCATCGCGCCTGATGCGCAAGTCGACGCGGTAATCGAAGGTTTGAAGGCAAGTCTCGCGAAAGTTCGTATTGGGGATCCCCGGCTCGACACCACACGCATGGGGGCCGTCGTGTCCGCAGACCAAAAGCGTGACGTACTGGAAAAGGCGGAGATGATCGGCACCGAGGCCGAACGTGTCTTTGGCGATCCTGCAGATTTCGCCGTGGACAATGCCGACCCGAACAAGGGCGCGTTCCTGCCTCCGATGCTGTTTCACTGCACCAACCCCGACACCGCCCAGCGCGTGCACGACACCGAAGCCTTCGGCCCTGTATCCACTGTTCTGGGCTATCGCGACGTCGATCACGCTGTAACTCTTGCGAACAAGGGGCAAGGCAGTCTGGTCGCGTCCGTTATTACGCATGATGCCGAATTCGCGCGTCAGGTCACGCTCGGCTCCGCAGCCTTCCACGGGCGACTTTACTTCAACAACCGGGATTCCATGGGGGAAGCAACCGGGCATGGCTCCCCCCTGCCGCACATGGTGCATGGCGGGCCGGGTCGCGCTGGAGGCGGCGAAGAACTCGGTGGCGTGCGCGGTGTTTTGCACTTCATGCAGCGCACAGCGATCCAAGGCAGCCCCGAAATCCTGTCAAAGATCGGCCAAAACTGGGTGCCTGGCGCCAAGACCGTCACAGACAAGCCGCACCCTTTCACCCGCACCTTCCACGACATCGACATCGGCGACACGCTGCACACCGATCCGCGCGTTGTCACGCTGGAGGATATCGAAACCTTCGCGCATTTCACCGGAGACACCTTCTACGCCCACATGGATGAAGAGGCCGCCAAGGCGAACCCGTTCTTCCCGGGGCGCGTGGCACATGGATATCTGCTGCTGAGCTTTGCCGCCGGTCTGTTTGTTCAACCTGATCCCGGTCCCGTGCTTGCCAACACCGGTCTCGACAGCCTGCGCTTCATGAAGCCCGTCTCCCCCGGTGACAGCATAGCGGTGCGTCTGACAGTCAAGGCAAAGACCCCTCGCAATGACGAATATGGCGAGGTACGCTGGCACGTGAGCCTCACCAATCAGGACGGAGACCTCGTGGCCGAATACGAGCTCCTGACAATGAATGCCTTCTGAAGCAACAACGATCCTAACAAACCTTCCCACCCCTCGGGTGTGGTCCATGCTGGTGACAATCTTTGGTGATCTGGCACAGGATGCTGAGGACCGGATCGACGGGACTTTGCTGACGCAACTGACTGACGGTATGGGGATCAAACCCGAAGCCGTACGGGTGGCGTTGCATCGTCTTCGCAATGACGATTGGATCACATCACTGAAATCCGGTCGTACTGCAAGCCACGCACTGACACCTCATGCGCGTCGGGAAAGTCAGATGGTATCAGACATCATCTACGCTCCGGTTACCGAACTGACACGCGACTGGCAGGTTGCGATCACCGAAACGAACGATGCCGCGCAAAAGGATCAGATGCTGAGCGCCGGTTTCGCGCAAGTCTCTGCGCGTCTGTACGTCGCCAGCGGACTGGCTCGCGCGCCTGAGTCCGTACTGGTCTTACGAGGAGAAAGGGCGCCGAAGTGGTTGGAATCGCAAGTCATCCCCGAAGACCTCACGCTGCAATTCGATGAGTTGATTACCGTCCTACAACAGGTGGACCGCGCGTTGGTTGAAACGCCACCAAATCCACTGGACACCGCCATCCTGCGCAGCCTGATCGTGCACCATTGGCGACGCCTCGCCCTGCGCCATCCATTCCTGCCGCCCAACCTCACGGGCAAAGACTGGTCTGGTCACGTCTGTCGCAACATGGTGGTGCGGGAACTTGCCAAACTGCCGCGTCCGTCGTTGATGGACCTGCGCGCCTAAACGCTCGTGCGCATTTTGCACGCTTTCCCCGGCGGGAATGCAGAGATATAGGACTTGCATGACAAATCATCTCTACCAGAATGACCTGCCCGACGGGCTGGATCTTGGCCCCTCCGTTGCGATTGACTGTGAAACCATGGGGCTTAACCCGCACCGGGATCGCCTGTGCGTTGTTCAGCTCTCAGGCGGAGACGGCGATGCGCATATCGTGCAGATCGCCAAAGGCCAAACCGAGGCGCCGAACCTGTGTGCCATGTTGACCGACCCGAACGTGGTAAAGCTGTTCCACTTTGGGCGCTTTGACATCGCCGCGATGTATCACGCCTTTGGGGCTTTGACCGCACCGGTTTACTGCACCAAGATCGCAAGCCGACTGATACGCACATACACCGATCGGCATGGCTTGAAAAACCTGCTGCACGAGTTGCTGGACATCGACATTTCCAAGCAACAACAGATGAGCGATTGGGGCAGCGAAAGTCTGACCACCGCGCAGTTGGAATATGCCGCTTCAGACGTTCTGTACCTGCACAAACTGCGCGAGGCGCTGAACAAGCGTCTTGAACGCGAGGGCCGCATGGAATTCGCGCAGGCCTGCTTTGACTTCCTACCTACCCGCGCGCGGCTTGATCTTGCCGGTTGGCCCGAAACGGACATTTTTGCACATTCATGAGCGTCTATCTCGACACAGCACGACGGGTCATCCGAACAGAGACCGAGGCTCTGGCCGCTCTGGAACAGGCGTTGGATGGGGCGTTCGACAAGGCGGTTGAACTTCTTCTTGGTGCAACCGGGCGTGTGATCGTGTCCGGCATGGGCAAATCCGGGCACATCGCCCGCAAGATCGCAGCCACGCTGTCGTCTACCGGAACACCTGCGCATTTCGTGCACCCGGCAGAGGCATCCCATGGCGACCTTGGCATGATGGCGCAGGGCGACGTCGCGCTGGTATTGTCCAATTCAGGGGAAACGCCCGAACTTGCCGATGTGATCGCCTATACTCGACGCTTTGGTATTCCAATGATCGGTGTTGCGTCCCGTCCGGAGTCGACGTTACTGAAACAGGCAGATGTGGCTCTAACACTGCCCAAAGCGCCGGAAGCCTGCGGTACTGGCGTCGTGCCAACATCTTCCACAACAATGACTCTCGCGCTGGGCGATGCGCTGGCTGTTGCGCTGATGGAACATCGTAAATTCACACCTGAGAAGTTTCGTGAATTCCACCCCGGTGGTAAACTTGGCGCACAGCTGAGCCGGGTCGGCGATCTTATGCACTCTGGTAATGCGCTGCCTTTGGTCCCTGATACATCCCCTATGTCCGACACCCTGCTTGAAATCAGCCAGAAAGGCTTTGGTGTGTCCGGTGTCACAGATTCAGCAGGACACCTTGTGGGGATCATCACGGACGGTGATTTGCGGCGGAACATGGACGGGCTTTTGGGGCTGACCGCTCGAGAGGTGATGACCGCGTCCCCAACAACGATCACTGCAGATGCCTTGGCGGAAGAAGCCGTGCAGATCATGAACGCACGTAAGATCACCTGTCTGTTCGTGACCGACGGGACGCAGCCTTTGGGCTTGCTGCATATCCATGATTGCCTCCGCGTAGGTCTTGGTTAGACCCTAATGACAGGCGACGCATATTCCCGCACTGTCCTGATCCTGAAGATCGTCTTGCCGCTGATTGCTTTGGCAATCCTGTCCACTCTGTTCCTCTTGTCGTCACGCATCGAACCGGGGGAAAGTATTCCCTTTGCCGAAGGGGAAATCGTTGATCGCATTCAGGGGCAACAGGTTACAGGCCCCTTCTTTTCTGGCGTGACAACAAATGGTGATCGCATCGCCTTCACCGCGCGCCAGCTTTCGACAGCGGACGCGCAGGCATCAACTGCGGAAGATGTTTCGGCTCAGCTGGATTTCGCCGCAGGCGGTAGCGTCGTTCTGGTTGCCAACCAAGCTGACCTTCAATTGAGTTCAGACCGGGTCACACTGTCCGGCGACATCCTTATTGAAAGCACAACTGGCTATGTCGCACGCAGTGATCTGGTTCATGCGCGTTTGTCCGAACTTGACGTTTCATCACCCGGGGAAGTCAGTGCGGTGGGTCCTGCGGGGTCTTTGACTGCCGGAAACCTGTCAATTTCGACGCCGGTCGACTCGTCCGCTGTTCAATTGCTTTTCAGTGGTGGGGTGAAGCTGATATACGATCCCAAGACGACACAATAAGAAATGAAAATCGTGCCTTTCTTCATCCGACTTTTCCTGATCGTTGCGCTGACCTTTTCGGCGAATCTCAGCTTCGCGCAGAATACCTCTGTGGCCTTTGGCGCAATCCGGCAAGACACGGACGCGCCCGTGGAAATCACGGCAGACCAATTGGCAGTCAATCAGGAAAACGGGACAGCTTTGTTCACCGGCAACGTTTTGATCGGCCAAGGCGACATGCGTTTGTCGGCAGCCAAGGTATTGGTCGTCTACAAAAAGGACAGTTCCGGCATCCAGCGCCTTGAAGCAACCGGAGGCGTCACTCTCGTTAGCGGCCCAGACGCCGCCGAGTCATCGCGTGCGGATTACGACATCGATACAGGCCAGATCGTCATGGTCGGCGATGTTTTGCTGACCCAAGGCCCTAGCGCTCTGACGGCCGATCGCATGACAGTGAACCTGTCTGAAGGCACCGCTCAGATGAACGGGCGGGTCAAAACGATCCTGCAGCCTGCCAAAAACTGATATGGCGCAACCGGAACTCTCCGTCACCTCCGGCAGCAAAGGGCTGCGGATTGAACATTTGCGGAAGTCCTACCGTAAGAAAGTTGTAATCCGTGACGTTTCTCTTGAACTGGATCAAGGGGAGGTCGTTGCCCTTCTGGGACCAAACGGGTGTGGCAAGACCACGACATTCTATTCCATCGCAGGGCTGGTCACCGCTGAAGGGGGCAGGGTTCTGGTTGACGGGGTCGATGCAACCACCTTGCCAATGTATCGCCGCGCACAGCTTGGGATCGGCTATCTACCGCAGGAAAACAGCATCTTTCGTGGGCTAAGTGTCGAAGACAACATTTCTGCCATCCTCGATATCGTGGAGAACAATCGTCACAAGCGTCGCGAGCGGTTGGAAGAACTTCTCAGCGAGTTTTCCATCGAACACCTACGTCGTGCGCCCGCTTTGGCCTTGTCCGGGGGTGAACGTCGTCGAGTCGAAATCGCACGATCTTTGGCCGCGAATCCCCGGTATCTGCTGCTGGATGAACCTTTTGCCGGCGTCGATCCGATTTCTGTCGGGGATATTCGGCATCTGGTCGCCGACCTGAAAACGCGGGGCATTGGTGTTCTGATC
>CAZDXI010000067.1:5275-12411 GCA_964509095.1 uncultured Rhodobacterales bacterium | reverse complement strand
CGCCATCTCCGTGTACCGGCGCTTCGTTCCCGGATAGGTGCAAGCCAACAAGTTTTCGCCGGACCGAAGAGGCATTGCGTTCCAGCGCGGCGCGTCCAATGAAGGTATTTTTCTTGAAGTCCACCGCAAAGCCCAAGCCGGATTCCATGGCATCCGCTTCGGGGCCAAACTCTGCACCGGCGATCATCAGACCCGCTTCAATGCGCAACATGTCGAGCGCGCGACCACCCATTGGAACGAGGCCCTGTGGCGCCCCGGCCTGCATCAATCCATCCCAGATTTCGAGAGCATCGTTGCGGTCGCAAAACAGCTCATATCCCAATTCGCCGGTAAACCCGCTGCGGCAGAGCATAAACACCGGACCGTCTCGGTCGTGAAGGCGAGCAACTGTGAAGCCAAACCACTTCAGATTATCAAGCGACGGTCTTGTGGGTTGGGTAAAGACAATGTCCCGCAAAATATCCCGAGATTTCGGGCCTTGCAGCGCGAGGTTCACCATGCGCGAGCCTTGGGACAGGACGCGCGCGTTTAAGCCCAACACGTCTGCCTGTTCCCGCAAATGCAGAGCAGAGTTCTCTGACCCACAACACCACCGAAACGCCGTGTCTTCCAACCTGAACAATGTGCCATCGTCCAGCACGGATCCACGTTCGTCGCACATCAAGGCATAGAACCCACGATGTACGGACAGTTTCGCGACATCGCGCGTCAGACAGTGTTGCAGAAGGGCCTGTGCGTCCGGGCCGACGACATCAAACTTTCGCAATCCTGACATGTCTTGCAGAGTCGCGGCCTTTTTGCAGGCCCAGTATTCCTCGACCGCACCGGTTGAACCGAACTGGACCGGCATCCACAAGTCGCGCGCGACCTGATACTCGGATGTCAGTTTTGATGTGCGCGGATGAAAAGCAGAATGCGCTGTCATTTTTGCGGCATCCTCGGGGTTGGCACGCCATGCAACGGAATGCGTGATGGTGCTGGTTTCTTCGTAAACGCGAACATGGATGTCCGTCGGATTCCATCCGTTGATCGGATCAACATCATCAGGACAAGCTGTTGAAACACAGACCAAATCTGTCAATGCTTGCATGGCGACGTAATCACCTGGACGAGACCAAGCCTCGTCACTTGCAATGACATGATCACCCCAATCGATCCAGGAATTGAAAAAGAAGTTGATCGCAGGCCAAGCGCGGCGGCGCGTGATGCCAAAGGGTTCAAAGGCGTCGCTGATGTTGTCCGAACAATTCAAGTGTCCGGGAAACCCGCGTTCCTCGTAGCCGCGCGCGGTACAGGCCAGCGCAAAGGTGTCATGCCGCCCCACTGTGTCTTGCCGAACCGCGAGCAGTGGTTTGATGTCCTGATCGAAAAACTTGTCGTGCAAGCCGGGCAGGGGGTACGCGCTGCGGGTCATGGTCCGGGACACGGCGCTGTCGATGAAGCGTTCCACGCCGTCGTCCAGCGCACTTGCCCGCATTGCCATGAAGTCAGAGCATTGTTGGCCTTCGACGTCGATGACCTGAACAAACTGCCCTTTCTTGAGGCTATACGCTTTGGCGGTGCCGCGCGGCAGACGCCATTCATCAACGACCTTGCCCATGGGTTCAGGGATCGCAAGATCGCTCAGGTGCTGTGCAGGTGGTTTCACCTCCACGCGGAATGCTCCGCCACCACCTGCTTCAAGAAAGTTTGGAGAGACAGGTGCTATGACAACCAATTTGGCCGCGGATCGCATCTTGAAGATGAAGCTTTCACCAGCACGCGTTGTTGCATCAAAGATCGCAATGCCCTTGGCATCGGCGAGGGTGCTGTCTCTGGCGGCGGCGAGATCACGCATCATGCGCGCATCAAACCTGTCCGTTTCAAGCGTCCGGGCCAGTTCTTGAGAAACATCCAGCGGCGCGCAATCAAAATTCCGCGCATCGCTCGCAAGTGCCGTCAGCCATGCCACTGTGCCGCCATCCACGTGCGTCACGGAGACAACGGAACCTTCGGGAACCTGCAACATGCCTGCTTCGCCATAGCCAACATCGATGCGCATCGTGTTCGCCAGCTTCAAACCGGCATACCGGCTTCGGGGGGCGTTCTCTTTCGAAGGCAAATTTAGCATGACTTGCGTCGCAACTTGATGTCTCCCCTGATTTCAGGGCGAAGCTCCGCCTTGAAACCGGTTACATTTGCCAGGCTGTAGAAACTTAAGCGAGCGCCGAAATTTCTGCGATTTGACATGTAACCGGTTTCAGTGACCCATATTGAAATAGATTCGTCAAGTTTTTCGGCAGCAAGGTGTATCGAAGTGAACAAACCTCCCGGCAGGATCCGAGACGTTGCCAAAGAAACGGGCTTGTCCATTGCTACGATTTCACGGGTTATGAACGGGGCGGAGAACGTCAGTGAGAAAACGCGTGAACGCGTTCTGGAGGCGTGTGACCGGCTCGACTATCTGCCCAACCCTGCGGCCCGTGCTCTTTCGACAAGCAAGTCAAAAACCGTAGCGGCGATTATCCCAAACATTGAGCATTCGGTGTTTGCCAAATTCATCGCGGGTATCGAACAAACCCTGAGCGTGCGGGGCTATTCGCTGGTTATGGCAATCTCCAACGGAGATGAAGACGAAGAACTGGCCGCAGCGCGCAAGTTGCTTGGTATGGGGGCAGAGGCTTTCATCCTGACAGGGGCCGCACATAAACAGAGCCTGTTGGACGTATTCCAACGCCGGCAAGTCCCGTTTGCGTTCACCTCGATCTGGCAACCCGAAGGCGCGTTTCCAACAATCGGATACGACAATCGAAAACTGGGTGCGGCTGCTCTGAACCATTTGGTCGCTTGCGGTCACAAACACATTGCAGTTGTGCATGGACCACTGCCGGACAGCGATAGAACGCGTGCGCGCCGACAAGGGGCCGAGTCTGTAAGCTCGGTTCAAGTTTCCTTGGATTTTTATGAAGCCGAATTGAGCGTGATGGGCGGGCGCCAAGCGGTGCAAGAGGTTCTGCAAAGCGAAAGACGGCCAACTGCCATCGCTTGTTTTTCCGATGTTTTGGCACTTGGGGCTTATTTCAAATTGGCCGAGTTTGGCTTGTCTGTTCCCGATGACATGTCAGTTATGGGGTTTGACGATCTGGACTGGGCCGAGCATGCTCACCCGCCACTTACCACTGTGACCTTGCCAGCGAGCGACATGGGCCGAGTGGTTGCCTCGCAGATCATGAATAACCTTGAGACGGGTGAGCCGTTACACAGCGAAAATTTGGGTGCCCACATCGTTGAGCGTTTGTCGGTGAAAACACTTCTTTGAAAGACAGATCTGCGCTGCAACGGGCGCTTTGAAGACACTTTGGTGGGACTAGAACGACGTAATGACTGTGGTCTTATAGGTATGGCGGCGCGTTGGTGCACAAGCCGTCAAGCTTGTGTGTGTTGCCAGTCTTCCACCAGTGCCTCCGCAGCAGCTATGAAGCTCGGCCAAGTCTTGTAATCTGTCTTTCGATTTGGCTGCGCGTCATACGTTCTCCATGCGCCATTGAACATTTCGATGCCCAAAAACGCCTGATCTGACGGCAACCCTTCCGGTCGCAATCCGCCATAGGTGTAGTCACGGCCAAGCTGCATGCCTTTGTCCGCGAAATAGGTCAGGATCGCCTCGCGTTTGGGAACAAAACTCATTCGACCCACATCTTGTATTGCCGTGCCAGCTTTTCCGTGCGCGCCACGATGTATTCAACCGCGTCTTCTTCGCTGGGCCATGCGCGGAAATTGTTCTTACTGCCGCGTTCGCTGAAATACGTGTGCCACACGCCGTCGATCTCTTCGATCCCGTCAATTTCGCCGCCGCCAAGACCCCCATGGGTATAAACGGAGCCGTCCTCGACGCCATGTCGCGCGAGGTACTTTTTCATTTCGGTAACTGTCATTCGCTGTGTCATGGGGAAACCTGTCGGATGATGCCTTCTTCTAAGAGTTCGTTCAGCGGGCGGTCGAGCATATATTGGGTCGCGCCACCAGCTTCGCCAAACCAAGGAGCGGCTTGGCCAGATTGTACGGGCAAGTCTTCGACAACCTCGTAAACCGCGTGTATCTGTGTGTCAGGATCATAGGGCAGGGCACGCGATGAAAAGTCCGTGCCTTCTGGTGAAAGATACCGACCGGTGTCATCCAGCCCGGCGCGGCCACTGTACCTGTCGATGCGGGTTCCGGGTTCCAGAGAGTCCGCAACGGGCGGGCCATCAAATCCATCATTCGGCGGCCAGCGCAGTTCGCCTGTGTCGGGATCAAACCACTCATCGTCCAGATCAGATCTGTACCATGGCTTTCGGTCAGGGGCTGCACGCCGCACTGTTGTATCGCGACGAAGCGGAATTTCGGCGTCCGTCGTACCGGCGGCGCGTTCGCGACGGGCACGGAACAGGGACTGGACCAGATCTACAAGTTTGCTGACCAGACTTTGCAGCACTGTAAACAGACGAACGATGGCGCGACCTGCGCTGCCTGTTGCGCGCAAGCGGCGTGCGACGCTCGCCGCAAAGGTCGTCAGGCGTGCGGCGAGAGCTGCGCCCGCAGAACCGCCGGTGAATGCCGCGAGGATCAAAAACAGGATCGCAATGATCGCTTCGGGGATCAGGAATCCACTGGCAGTGCCTACGATGTCGGCCCAGAAGTTCGGTGGGATCAACATCAGGATGCCAACTGTGGTCGCCCCTAACACGCGCATAACTTGCGTGCGCGTTGCGACTTCGATCATCGCCGCCGCCCACTCGGCGCTGTTTTCAACCAGTTCAACCAGCAGCGTCCCGATCTCTCCGATGCCGGGGATATTGGCAACGGCGTCTTTCAGCAGCTCCATGCCTTGCTCGAACGCATCGACAGCGCCTTCGGCCAAAGACTGCAGCAATTCGACAATCCGGTGGCGATTTTCCCACAACGCTCGTGCACTTTCGGACATGGAATCCCAGGCGTCGCCGATCATGTCTGGCAGATTTGCGATCCAATCACCGACCGCGCTCCAGAATTCACCTTCACCTTCCCACCACGCGGTGAGGCCGTTCTTTACCCCTTCAAGGAACGAGCCCAGCACGCCCCACCAGCCAGAATTTTCCCATTCTTCGATCCATGGCTGGATTGAGGTTTCCATGCTCGCAGCCAGTGCACGCAAATCAGCGATGATCTCTTGTTCGAGGCTTCTGGCTTGCTCTTCTGCGGATGGTTCCGCAACCAATGCGACCGTGACAGGTCCGCGCTGTGCATCCTCTGCCTCGATCCGGCCAAGGTATTCCCGCAAGGCTTCAATGTCGGTGCCGTCTTGAGCGCCAAAGCTCATCAAACCTTGGGTTTGGATGTCACCATTGAAAACGATCCCGTTGGAATCTTCGACCAACAACGGCGCCATCGTAATCGGGGTTTGCCAATGATCTTTATACTTGCCTTGAACCAGCACCAGCCCGCGGCAGGTTTCGCAGACTTCACCCGCAGGGGACGCCTCGGAATAGGCGCTGGCTTCGGTGCGTGCCGAGGCTTCTGAGGGTTGCAGCGTTGCCATCTATCCGGTCTCCACCTTGAAACTGTCAAACCACTTACGAAATGCTCGGAATCTTTCCGGCTCGGGGTCGTTGGAGCGGCAAATCTCTTGCAGGCGCCCCGTTGAATCGTGTTCTTCAAATCCTATTCCATACAGAACAGACCAAGTCGCAAAGAAATGCAAATGCGCATGTGTGCGAAAGCCAAAAGCTTCAAAGCGTTTCACGGCCTCAAGTGCTGTACGTTTGATGTCGTCGCTCGCGCGCCCTTTTAATTCAGGGGCAAAGTCCTTTTCGATGCGCGCTACCATGCGGTCAAGTCGCGCGGATTTTCGCGCATCCGCAACAGGTTGGAAGTCAGACCAGCGCAAAAACATCGGTTTGATGTCCGTGTTCTGCAGCGACGTCGTGTCTGGCGACCACTGCCGGCACATGGTGTCTTCGCGTGTCAGGTAATGCAGCGCTTGCCCGTCATCCGTCATCATGAGGCGACGGGCACGATCCTGATCATCTGCAATCGCTTGCAGAAAGCCCGGCAGAACACGCCCATCCCAAAACCGAAAATACCTGCGTTTGCCATCGTCAACCACAGGCAGTTGGATAAAGCGGCGCAGGTGTCGGCGAACACTGGACAGGGGCGCGTCAGTGGCAACGATCACGGACGTGCCCGTGTCCCAGTGTCGTTGAAAGAAGTCCCGATGGAAGCTTAGGTCATCTTTTGAGGGGTCGGTTATCGACAGATCAACCATCCACGGCGCGACATTGCCCCAGTCCTGCGCGGCGTCGCCATCAAACAGGCACTGGGCAGGTGGGTCCAGCGTGTCCAGATCGAACATGCCGACCGCTTCACTGCGCAGTGTCGCATCAATCAGAACGACAACCGTGCGAGGCGCGGTGTCACCGTATAGGCGCGCCAAAACGTCCAAAGGAGCCTTGTTTAGATATGTCGCAATTTGGGTGACGCGATCATCCGGATCATCAGGTGTCTCCGTCGGAGTGGCGCGGATGAATTGCGGCATCTTCAATCTCTCACTCGGTCCCTAAACCCTCACCAGACAAGCGTAATTTCTAGATATAGGTGTTAAGTTGCGATGTCTTGTGAAATGTAACGGCGAGTCGTGCCGGAAACGGATTGTTTCACATAGGCGTGCATCGTTGGGGCCTCTAGCGGGTAAGAACGAGGTCTGCGAAAACGATCAAAACGCAAGTCTGGCAAACACAATCAGGGCGCCCGCGACAAACAATCCCGCCCTAAGCCACCCGCGATGCGCGCCAATTATCCCGAGTGACATACACGCCAAACCTGCGCCGATCTGAAGAGTACTAAGGATGGCCATGAAAGGGGATTCTTGTAGTTGGATCAGGCTGGGGTTCGCGATCATCGCCAACGGGATGATATAAAGGCCAAACCCAAGACTCATCGCCGTAAGCGCGACCTTGAGCCAGTTCTCCCCGATCATACCGGCGGCGATAAACACCGCGCCACAAACCGGCGGCGTGATGGTGGACAGAAGCGCAAACCAGAACACAAACAGATGCGCTTGCAGTGGCTCTAAACCCAATTGGATCAGCGCAGGCCCAGCAACAGAAACACAGATCACATACGCAGCGGTCGTCGGCACC
>CAZDXI010000067.1:1808-5265 GCA_964509095.1 uncultured Rhodobacterales bacterium | reverse complement strand
GATCAGTGAGGTGATCTTTACCCCCAGCCCTGTAATCGACAGCACCCCAATGATGATTGACGCGCAGATAATGATGGCCGCAATCATTGAGACCTGTTTGGCCGCATTCAGCATCGCGGTTTCAATCCGTCGCAGGGTGTCAGGCCATGCGCCAATGCCGCGCGCGTTGAAGAACAACAGCCCGAAGGCAGCAAGGATCGCAAGGCAGGCAGCGTATTGCGGCGTCACCCCGGCCCAGAACATGCCCAACAGCAGGATCGCAAACGGAACCGCAAAGAAGGCCGAGGTGATTATCACATCGCGGCGCCCCGGTTGATCCTCTCGGTTGATCCCCGAAAGTTTGTACCGCGTAGCATAGGCATCGACCCCCACCCACACGGCAAGGAAATAAAGGATCGCCGGCAGCAAGGCAGCGGCCATGATGGAGGTGTAGGGAACACCTGTCAGTTCGACCATCACGAACGCGCCAGCCCCCATCAGGGGTGGCATGATCTGCCCGCCTGACGAGGCAACCGCCTCTACCGCGGCGGCCAACCGTTTGGGATATCCCAGCCGGGTCATTGCGGGCAGAGTAATCGCGCCGGTCGAGGCGACATTGGCCGATGCCGACCCGGAGATCGACCCAAAGAAGGCCGAGGACAGAACCGAGACCTTGGCCGCACCGCCCTTGAGCCGTCCTGCGGCGGCTGTGGCGACGTTCATGAACCCTTGGCCTGCTTCACCCGCATTTAGAACCGCACCAAAGATGACAAAGATCGCAACGACATTGACTGAAACACCTGTCAGGCTACCCCAAATACCGCCTTCGGCGATGGTCAACGTGCCAAGGAAGCTCGGCAACGGCGTGCCGGAATGCCCGAACTCACCGGGGATGTGTTGTCCAAACAAACCATAGAGCAGGGCAAGTGCGGCCACCGTTGGCAAAGGCCAGCCGATCGCTCGGCGTGCGGCCTCCAACACGACAACCAGCAGCGTAATGGCGATCGCTGTCTGAAACGAGCTTTCCAGAAATCCATACTGGTCCGATAGCGCATCATGGGAAAGCGCGACCCAAAGTGATGCTCCGACGCCCGCGACGGCCAAAACCGCGCCGCTGATCTGTGTCCAACCTGCTTTCGCACCGATCACCAGAATCCACGGCAGAGCGAGGGCCAGATGCAGCGGGCGACTGACCAGATTTGGCACCAGCCCCGAAAAGATCAGTGCGATGTGAAACACCACCAACCCGGTGGCAAGCAGGAACAACAGCAGCCGCATGACAGCCTTTCCAGACAAAAAGAGAACCGGGCTGGCCGGTTCTCTTGCGTGTTCAATCGGGGGTGGGGATTACATCTGCGCGTCGGTCAGCGCGATTCCGGCTTCTTTGTAATACCGGATCGCACCGGGGTGCAGTTTGCTGGTGATGCTGGCCATCAGCCCTTCGTTCACGCCATTCCACCAAGGCGCGGCTTCGCCCATCGTGGCGCGTTGTTCCCAGAAGGTTTTGGTCAGCATATAGGCCGCATCGTCGCTCATTTTGGTGGTGGTGAACGCCGCGACGGGCAGGGAGGTCGTGGTAATGTCCGCGTCCTGACCCGCATAGGTGCCCGCCGGGATCACCAGCTTGGTGCGTTTGGTCTTGGCGATCTGGTCTTCATTCAGAGACATGACTTTGACGCCTGTGGTTGCCGCAGCCTCAATCACGTTTGGGGCGGGATAGGACCCTGCAGTGACAAACCCATCAATCTGCCCGTTTTTCAGCGCGGCGACGGCGTTCGACAATTCCACCTCAGCCAGTTCGACTTTGCCCTCTAGCCCGAACAGGCCCAAGTACTTCTCCCCCTCGCGCGCGCCGAACGAGCCTTTGCCAAGAAGGATCGTCTTGCCTTCCATACCAGCGAAATCAGTCACGCCGCTGACGTCGGACATTACGAAATGCATGGTCAGGGATGGGATCGGGAAAAGTGCGCGAATGTCATCGAAGGCGGGGTCTGACTTGCCTTCGAACATTGCTTTGCCTTTTTGCGCCAGACCAATCAGGGCCGGGGGCGTGGTAAACACGTAATCCCCTCCGCGTGCGCGCACCTCCATCACGTTCTGGACGGAGCCTTGGGATTCTTCGACTGTGACGATCATGCCGCCATCGGTACCGGCCTTCATGGCTTCAGCAATCTGCACGCCCATCTGATAATAAGACGAAGTCGACTTGGCGGACTTATACGTGATCCGTTCCTGTGCGTGGGCCAATCCGGCCGTGAGTGCGAGCGCTGCGCTGCACAGAAGTGTTGTGAATTTCATATTGAAAGCTCCCTTAAGATCATGCGCGCAGATCGTGGTGTTCGAGCCGTGCGTGCTGTGTTTTGTCTTGAGATGGTAAGAGCGACAGCCCGGACTTTGCAAGCAACCTTCCTTGGGTCGTTGGGGGGAGCGATTCCCTCAAGTCTGAGAAGACCTGTGATGTCGGGCCTCGAATCCCAAACTTATGGCTATAGTGAGGTTTTGCATCAGAAATAGTGAACAAGTATCTGCTTTTATTTGTGAAAAGTTGATATGGGGTTTGGTTTGTGCAGCCAATGAGGGGCGCACCTCAGAAATTTCTTGACGTGAGGAGCGTACCTCAAATAGCGTCATCCTAAGCCGAGTTCACAAACCTTGGCGAGATATGGGAGGAAATTATGAAAACCAAAATGTCAGCGTCGCTGATGGCCTTGGTGCTGGGCTCCACAAGCCTTGCAACCAGTGCTCAGGCGGAAGACCTCACGTTGTGCTGGGCCGCTTGGGACCCCGCAAACGCACTGGTCGAATTGTCCAAAGAATTTGAAGCCCAATCCGGCCACACCATGAATTTCGAGTTCATCCCGTGGCCTAACTTTGCCGACCGTATGTTGAACGAACTGAACTCTGGCGGGAAGCTTTGCGATCTGCTGATCGGAGACAGCCAGTGGATCGGGGGTGGCGCTGAAAACGGCCACTACGTGAAGCTGAACGACTTCTTCGACAGTGCCGGCATCAGCATGGACGACTTCGCGCCTGCGACGGTTTATGCCTACTCCACATGGCCCAAAGGGACGCCGAACTACTACGCGCTGCCCGCAATGGGCGACGCAAATGGCTGGTTCTATCGCAAGGACTGGTTTGAACGCGACGACATCCGCTCCGCCTTTAAAGAGGCAACGGGTCGCGATCTAGCAGAACCGAAGTCGCAAAAAGAAATGCTCGAAATTGCGCAGTTCTTCCAAGGACGTGAGATTGACGGCAAGACTGTCTATGGTGCTGCGATCTTTACGGAACGTGGGTCCGAAGGCATCACGATGGGCGTCACCTCGGCGCTTTATCCGTGGGGCTTCAAATACGAGAACACGCCAGGTTCCTACGATATGGAAGGGGCTGTGAACTCTGCCGAAGCAGTTGAGGCGCTTGAATTCTATAAGGAATTCTACAAAACGGCGACACCTCCGGGTTACACCAACTCCGACAT
>CAZDXI010000067.1:1102-1798 GCA_964509095.1 uncultured Rhodobacterales bacterium | reverse complement strand
AATCCGGACAGGTCGCCATGGCGATGAACTGGTTTGCGTTCTTCCCGGGTCTTTATGCGGACCCAAACACGGGTGGCGACAAGATCGACTTCTTCGTCAACCCGCCGCAGAACCAAGCGGGCTCCACGTTGGGCGGGCAGGGGATTTCTGTCGTGTCCTATTCGGACAAACAGGACGCAGCACTTGAGTACATCAAGTGGTTCTCCGACCCGGCGGTTCAGGCCAAATGGTGGTCTGTGGGTGGGTATTCTGCGCACAACTCCGTGCTTCAGGACCCCGGCTTTGTGGACAGCCAGCCGTTCGCGGGTGACTTCCTCGAAGCGATGGATGCTGTGCAGGACAGAAGTCTTCGAGGACGAAGGCAAGCTGTAAGAGTTCTCCCTGTCCGGATGCTGGCGCTTGCGCTGGCGTCCGGACCTTTGTCATCCTGAAATCACCTGACCGAGTAGGGTTCAAATGTCCAATGGAGCCGCAGATCGCGTTGCGCAGGCAACGCCCAAGCGAGTTGCGACCCGCATCCGGGGGCTGTCAGACCGCGCTATTGCGTGGCTCTTTGTGGCGCCAACGATCTTTTTGTTGTTGGCAATCAACATTTTCCCGCTGATCTGGACGATCCAACTGAGCTTTACCAACTATAAGGCCAACCGCATCGGGCGCGAGGTGAAGAATGTCGGCCTGCGCAACTATGAACGTATC
>CAZDXI010000067.1:0-1092 GCA_964509095.1 uncultured Rhodobacterales bacterium | reverse complement strand
CTGATCGGCTTCACGCTGGCGTGGCTCATCAATAAGAAATTCAAGGGCAATGATCTGTGGACCACAATCATCGTGCTGCCCATGATGCTGTCCCCGGCGGTGGTGGGGAACTTTTGGAAGTTCCTGTACCAGCCTCAGATCGGACTGTTTAACTACATCGTGTCTTGGTTCACGGGGCGTGATCCGTCGAGCTATGACATGCTGGGATCGGTGGACCTTGCACCGTGGGCGATTGTGATCGTGGACACGTGGATGTGGACCCCATTCGTGATGCTGATCTGTTTGGCCGGGCTGCGATCTATACCCGATTACATTTACGAGGCCGCTGAGGTCGACCGTGCCTCCAAGTTCCGACAATTCTGGACGATCACTGTACCGATGGTGTTGCCCTTCCTGATGCTGGCGGTGCTGTTCCGGGGCATTGAAAACTTCAAGATGTTCGACCTTGTTGTGCAACTGACCGGCGGGGGCCCGGGCTCCACCACAGAACTGACCTCGATCAACCTCAAACGCGAAGCCTTCGAGAAATGGCGCACCGGTTATGCCTCGGCCTATGCGATCATCCTGTTCGTTACGGTGTTTGGCCTCGCCTCCATCTATGTGAAGGCCCTGAATAAGGTGAAAGAGAGATGAGCAGTTTTTCCGTCACCGAACCTTCAAACCGTTCCAAATGGGTCGCTGGCACGCTTGTAATTGTCTATGCACTGGTCACGATGGTTCCGCTGGTCTGGATCATGATGACTGGCTTCAAGACGCCGCCGGACAGTATTTCTTACCCGCCCAAGGTTCTGTTTGAGCCGTCCATGGAAGGGTATGTGAACCTGTTCACAACGCGGACGCGTATCGCGCCAGATGATCTCGCCGCCCTTCCACCACCCGAGACATGGTACGATCAGATCGTGCGAGCGCGCGACATGGTCATCGCGGGTCCGTCGAAATTCGGGGAACGCTTTCTCAATTCGGTGATCATCGGCTTCGGCTCGACGTTCCTCAGTATCGTGCTTGGGACCTTGGCGGCCTACGCGTTTTCGAGGTTCAAAATCCCCTTAGCTGATGACCTTTTGTTCTTTATCCTCAGTACAAGGATGATGC
>CAZDXI010000066.1:0-12468 GCA_964509095.1 uncultured Rhodobacterales bacterium | reverse complement strand
CAGAAAAACTGAAGGCTAAACCACCCGTCAACATGCACTTCTACGGGCGCTTACCATTACACTTTTCCTTGGGATCAAAGTACCTGCAGAAGTAAAGGTGCCTCCCGAACCTGATCCGGTCGAAATCCTGCTCACAGAGATGATTGAGGACGGAACGGACGGGTCTTTGGAAACGGACTATCGCTTCTACTCAACATTGCTCGGTTCGCATGGGCAAGTCCGCGTCGGCAGATCTCAGACCGGAGTCAAGATCTTCGTCTACGATGAACGCGATGTTGTTTATTTTGCTCGCCTGCTTCGATTCCTGCCCGTTGCCCCAGACATCCAAGTTCACTTCTCAGGAACATGCTTTGACAAGGACTGGGAGGAGATCGGCCAACAACGAGAAGGCTATTGCGTCGCTGATGGTGTCTTCCATGCAGACAACGAACTCACTGCAGGCATGCTCGCCGACGATTACATTCTCAATCTTTTCGGTTTCTATCCGGTTGAGATGGTTGAGCACGACATCCTGCCCCAAGTGGCTCCGGTATACGAACTTGGGGACCCTGTGTCCGTTTCAGTCGAAGAACAATGGGACGAGACTCAAATCGCGTTCATCGAGCCATTACCGGAACCAGAGCCGGATCCGGGAGGAGATCCTGGTGGACCAGGCCCAGACCCTGAAGATGCGTGCGGCGGCAACAAGTGCACTGACTGCAACAAGCCCGTAACCAAATGCAAGAAAGGAACGTTTCCTTACACGTACCTCCTTAAACCCACGAAAAAGGATGGCAAGGAAGTTATTGGCGAGTGCCTAAAGAAGTTGAGAGACGGACGTAGCCGCGACAAGGTGATCGCCGAGCTATGCAAGTACCGCTACTTCTCGCTCAAGAAGCTCGGCAAAGGTAAAGTGTATTGCTTCGAGCCTTCGGATAAGACCGTCGGTACCGATAAGGAAAAGAAGTGCCGTGAGAAAAGAGCAAAGTGCCTCGCAGCATGGCGTGCACTTCTGAGTGGGCTTGGTTGCCAAGCTCCGAACGGTGGGGCGAATGGCCATACCCCGGACACATGTGCTGGTGGCAATCCTGGCGTTGGAGCCTGCATCCTGGACCAAACGAAAGCCTGCAATGGATCACTTGGCGGAAAGTGTGGTACCAAGAAAAATGACTGCTACAACGACATCAAGTTCGCTTACATAGACAAGGACGGAAAAAAAGTTGATATCGTGTGCCCACAGGAGAAGGCTGCTCCCAAGAACGCGACCGCAGCAGATAAGAAGGTTTGGGAAGACCTCAAGAAGAAGTGGGACGAGGAAGCCACGAAGACGAAGGCCCGCGTCACGAAGAAACTGTGTGCGGCGATCGAGAAACAGGGTAAGACGAAGTTCAAGGATTGGCCTGCATATCTGAAAGACTACTTCTGCATCTGTGCGGGTGGTAAAGTTCCGTCCAAGACGACAGCTCCAGCCCAGTAGGACTGAAATGAAACTTTCCGAGGCTTACCAACGACTGTGTTCGGTCGCGAAAGCGAACTTGAACATTGAAGATGAGCGGGTCACTTTGAACCCACCCGCAACCGCTAGTGCGATTGCAGGTGCGAAAGAGCAGCTTGGGATGAGTCTGCCACAGAGCCTGCTGGCTTTCTACGCACTCGGAAACGGCCAGCCGTCTCCGTACGACTCCAAATCGGGGCCGTACGGTTTCGGCATGCTGGCCGGAACGCAACTCTTGTCTCTCGACCACATGTTTGCTGCTCGTGAATCGCTAGCAGAAGCGGCGGCTTGTGCCGAGGAGGAGCCCTCACACCGAAACCAGTTTGTGGAGCAAACGTTCTGGTTGGATGAGTGGATACCGGTTGGGGCTGCTTTTGAGTTTGGGAGCGTCGCACTCATGGACACAAACCCGACAGCCGAAGGCGTTGCTGAACAGATTTTCTTCATCACGGAGCCGTACGTGGTCTCTGGAATCGTTGCCGTTGGCATGCAGGACTTCATCGAACGCTGCACCATGTGCATCGGAAAAACAGACATCTTCCAATGGTCTGACCTTCCGGCGATCGATCCGAACACTGGAGCACTCATAGCTGAGTCATGCTATCTCTGATGAGATCGCGTCCGAGAGCTGCAGGGCAACCCACGCAGATCAATTGTGCGATTCCTTTTCGCACGCGACCTGCCACGGCTTCTAGAGCTTGAAGAGTTGCGCCATGACTATCCAAGAAATCGCCTAGTTCTGTGACGATCTCAGATGCAAACGGCGGTGAGGTTGCTGCATGAGCATTGGTGTGCCAGCCATGGAGACTGCAACCGGCTTCGCCTCTGACAAACGCGGCTGCCTGAACCGGAGCAAGAACAAGGAATAGGGTCAGGTATCGCATGCCGCGATTCTAGCAGGCAGGCGGGGCCTCTGTTTGATCTTGAGCCGTTTGATTGGATGATGGCCACTATGAACGATCTATCGAACCACGGCACGCAAGACCTTCTGGACATCATCCGTGACGCCCGAGGCACATTAGAGGGGCTCGCTGACGGACTCGACAACCAAGAAGACGTTCTGGCCGTGGTTCAGTTGCTGGCCCGGTCGCCAGAACTCCGGGAGAAGTTCGACATGATGAACGAAGACGTACGGGCCATCGTGTTACAGGCGGGTATCGCGGCCTTGTTCAGCACTCATTCGCGGGTTCATGCGGAGCGAGAATTGAAGCGAAGGGCGGAAGGAAACTGAAGTTGCACCGCGGTCACGGCTTCCGCCAATCCGCACACGATATGGCCCCACTACCGGAAGACCGAACTCGCATGATGGGCATCGACACGCCCGAGACCGGTCAGGCCTTTGGCAAGAACGCAAAGGATGCACTGGCCGCGTTCGCCGGAAAAGTCCGAGTAGAGGGCGATGAGAAAGACCGCAACGGTCGACTCATCGCGAACCGGTTCACTCCCGGCTCAACTGGTCCATCAACCTACAGCTTGTCCGCGATGGCTGGGCATGGCACTACACTGACTACAGCGACGACTTGGAGCTGGCGGCAGCAGAGCGAGAGGCCAGAGAAGCAAAACGTGGCCTGTGGTCGAAGTCTGACGGCTCATCGTACCACACATCTTTTTTAGTCGAAAAAAAGGAGACTTCACGAGCCAGTGCAATCGGACATTCCGAACCTTGTAGGACTTGCAACAGCAATGGCATTCCGACAATGCATCGACCACCAAATTCCGCTGGATATTCGTTTGGTTGTTGCCATTCTGGTCACAATTTCAACTCGCCCGTGTACAAAATGAAGCTCCGATTCTCTCCTACGCAAACAGCACGCCAGTCCCCCAAAACGATCGCGACGCCAGTCAGCAGAAAATGCGCGTTTTCGGACTTGTGTGGTACGATGAGGTCTGACGGGAGGGAGCCAACAGCTCCATGGGATTGGCGAAAGTTGTCGAAGGCTGAGAGAGACAAGAGGCGTTAACAGTTGTAGGCCATGACCGAATTGATGTTTCGAATCGACTATCAGCAAACCGAGCCAAGACTGGTCGGCTTGCTAGTTCCAAGGGCACGCCTTAAAAGTCTCCAACCGTGATACCCATTCCTTCGCGTCCACTTCAAGACCTGCGTAGGCAGTCTCGCTGTTTAGAGTCTCTCGGAGCCTGAGCAGATTCTCACGTGTCCGAAGGGCAGCATCAGCAGCACCGACCGGGAGCACATCGAGGCGATCGAGGCACCGCAGCACATCTGCTTTTGACGCCTTTTTACCGAACAGTTTCGTGTACCGCTCGATTTCCAAGCGGACGCTCTTCAGAAGTCGATCTTGGCGGGAGTTCGTGCGTGCAAGTTCAAGCATGGTTGCTATGCAACTACAGCACTCCCGCATTACGGTTTCGAACTCCTTGAGTTCCTTTTCGTGCTTGGCGAGTACGGACTCTTGCTCCGACAAAAGTTCTGCCAAGGCTGCGAAAGCTGCGGCTCGGAGTTGCACTGGTTCCAGTTGCTTCGCGAGCGGCCCTCCAGCTTTGACAATGCTATCGACAAGGCGAGTATCACTTGGAGCCGTACTGTTCTCCCAATCCTCTCTCAAAGTTGTGGCCGTGACCTGCTCTCGATCCCAACGTGTCTTTGCTAGGACTACAGCTGCTTCGCAAAGCAGAATTGGTGGTACGAGATCTTCGAGTGTTTGCGGATCTTTGGACCATGTTGTTGACAATGCAGCATCCGAAATCTTGGTCACTTGCTTCTCGGCGACCAAGCCTTCCCCAGTCAATTCGTCATGTACCTGCTCGCCCGTCTTATCGCCATCGAGAAAGACCACAGTGACGGGGGCTTTCTCCTTAGATCGTTTGGTTGCCCTTAACAGTCGGACAATGTCCCAAGCTCCAGACGCAGAGACTATGGTCACTTTATTGAGGTCAAGCATATCGTCAATTCGATTTGGCTCGCCGAATCGTTGAATCGCTGCAACAAGAAGGCGATGGGCTGAGACCTCCTCAACGACCACGTTCTCTGAGCCCATGAACAGAGTCTCAGCAGACTCGATTCCCAACCCGGTCCGAATAGGTTCGTACTGCCGTGTGGCTACCAGTTCAACCAGTTGGGTCCCCTCGCCTCCGTCTCCTTTCCGCACAAGTGCAATACGATCTGGATAGTTTTTGTTGACAAGAAACGGCGAGTGCGTGCTATAGATGACCTGACATCTTTGAGTCACTTCACCAGTTCGTCCGCTCGGTCTCGCGATCAACTCGAAAACACTCAGTAGATTCCTTTGGCCAGCAGCCGAGAGGAAACCGTCGGGCTCGTCCATGAGTACGATGGCACCATTCCCCTTCATCGAATCACGAATTGCCTTCAGTTGGATGTAGTAGCTCAAGAAGAACTGGAGCCCACCACTCCGTTCTTCGAATGTGTACTTCGCACCCGTGCGATCGGTAATCAAGAAGTAGAAGAACCCAGCCTTGTACTCGATCATCAATTGAAAGTCTTCGTCCTGTTGCCAGAACTCGGAAATGTCTAGCGTCTCAGTAAGGCGGTGGTTGATGTCGTCCTTCAGTTGCTCCACGTAACCGTGATGGTCTGATTTCAAATTACGAATCCGTTCAAGGATCGGCTTCTCGACTCCTAGGATCTTGCGGAACAAGATGTACTCAAGCCCAGCATCAGACTTGAACGCCGAACGCTTGAGCTGCTTCTGAAGTGACTGCAACTGATCGCACGAAGGCGTCTCAATGTCCTTTGCTGGAGCGGCAGCCTGTTCTTCGGCTTCAGCAACAGCTTGATCGACGTCGAAAGCAACAAGCTGGTCACCGAGTTCATGTAAGCTGACCGGTTCGTAGGCAGTTGCCTCTTGCTGGTCGTACTGAGCAATCAGTTGGGTGATGTGAACTTGGTTTTGCAGTTCCAGGTCAGACCGAACCAACGTGACGCTGGGAAGGTGCTTTCGCCGAGCTTCCCAATCTTCCTTGGTCTGGATGGTGCCTGCTGGCTCGCCAGCACAATCAAAGAACCGCACATACGGACTGCCCGCCCCATTGATGAACACTTTCAGCTTCAACTTCTGAGTGTTCGTGGCCTTGGCACCCAACCCAGCTGTAACCCGTTCAAATTCCGCAGCGGTATCGAACGAAAACTCAATGCCCAGCCCTGGCCAGATGTCTTCGGTGACGCTCAGGAGTCCTGAGTAGCGGCAGATGTCACGGACGGAATACTCTTGACCGCTTCGCGTCTTTCCGTTTCTGACTTTCTGCAAGGCACCCAACAGCTGTGACTTTCCCGTCTCGTTGCCGCCTACGATTGTGCAGATCCGGGGTGAGATTGGTACTTCGACGAAGCGGAAGTCCTGTTGATTCCATTCGTTCCATGGCCGTTTGGACGCGTCAAGCGGTTCAGTTGTCTCTGTGTTAAAGGCCTTGTACCAACGCAAGTACGCTCTTGACGCCCAAATTGCCATTATCGCCCCTCCCGTATTGTGTATTCGACCCATGTTAATGGGTTGGTGTTGGCCTTGGTATCGAGCGATCTTGACTCATGCTGTCCACTGCTTACATTTACATCGATGTAAACATGTGTGATATCAATGGGGTGAGAGATGGTTGCTGGAAGGCTGAAGTATTTCCGGAGTCGATTCACCAAGGGATACAAGTACTTGGTTCACGACGGAGACCATGTCAGATTGGCGACAGAGAATGATGTTCTTGGTTTCCGAGATGGCCCCGTTCTGCACATTCATCTTGAGAAGCAATCCGAAGAGTTTTGGGCGTCGCATGATGAAGACGCCGAGTTTCTTCCGCAGCAGATTCAGGCCTTGGCGGGAATCACCTACCGGCAGCTAAACACGTGGATTGAACGTGGTTTGCTTGAGCCGGTAGCCGACGCAGGAAAGACTCGAAAGTTCAGCGGGTATGACGCGTTTGTTGCTCGCCTGCTTGGAAAGTTTCGATCCCAAGGTGCAACGATGGAAGTTGTTGAACGGTTCGGTGCTTTCCTTTGCAGAAACCCCGAACTAAAGAGGTGAGGCTCCCATGCTTGAGGCAATAGGCTTAAGCTGACGGGCGACTCAGGTGATGGACGGCGCCGTAACCGCTCCTCTGAGGCCAGCTGCGGAGCGCTCGTCAGCTCGACACTTGGATGGGAGTAGGTAGAGATACCTACTTCCGCACTCGTGCCCGACAAAGTAATCAACTCGCAAGTAGGTCTACCTGGAAGAGCCAAGGGTCGAAAGGGGTGATGGTCCATTCGCCTTGAATTCCTTCTTTTTGTCACCTTTCTTTGATCGCTTGGTGCGGTGCTCGGTTATCTCAAAGAGAGAAGGTGAGAGTGGTAGAAGTCTTGGATGCTGTTTCGAGAGTCTTGTCGGCTAGCACTCCTCCGCTAACGTTTAATAGGACGGTATGTACAAATAAATCAGACCGAGTGATTCGGTAGATCGTCTGGTCGAACCTTCCGCGACATGCTGTGTCAGTTTCATATTCGCTTACCCCGGAGAGACTATGAACATTCAAGAAACCGTATCTCGCTTTCGTAGTACCCACTTCGCTCGGCGAATCAAGAAACGAAAGACCGCTGAGCGTCACGTCGGAATGATCTCGCCCGAGTCGCTCGAACAGCGGCTCTTGCTTAGTGGTACCAATGCAAGTCCTGAGTTTGCTCAGGATACTTTCGCATTCGAAATTCCATTGGACTCTGTTGCATCCAGTGTGATTGGCAGCGTATCTGCCAGCGATACAGACGGAGATGCTCTGTCTTTCGCTCTAGGTGATGTTTTCAGTCAGTCAGCAATCTCAGTTGGGCACGATGGCAGTCTCACATTAGTCGACCCAGAGATCCTATCCGTAATCGGTGTCAGTGGGCGATACGACCTAGAGGTGTCAGTATCGGATGGAGAAGCGACGGATACAGCTACAATTGGCATCACAGTGGGTAACTCAACTGCGTTCGCAGATAACTCTGCACCGGAGTTTGAAAGTTCATCGCTGGTATTCCAAGTACCACTAGATGCGGAGCCTGGGGCAGTCGGAAGTATTGGGGCTCACGACCCCGATGGCGACCCGCTGGCCTTCTCTGGGTTTGATTTTCAGTTTGGGGCCTTTGAGGTACACGAGGACGGGAGCTTAGTCGTTAACGCAGATCGACTTGATGGTTTCGCTGCTGGGTCAAGTGTGGAACTAGTCGCCTATGCGGGTGACGGACTCACTCAGTCCTCGACACTTATCACAGTTGAGCTTATTCCTTCTCAAGGAGAGATCGATAATACAGCCCCGATATTCTCGGATTCTGGCTTTCACTTCGAAGTGTCGACTGATGCTGCACAAGGCGAGATTCTGGGGCAAGTCATTGGCGAAGATGCGGATACCGACTCCCTGAATTTCTTTCTTGCCGATGACGCCCATCAGGGAATCCCAAATGCCTTCGGGATCACCACGGCAGGGATGGTATATGTCGCGTCCGATGCTGCACTTGCAGCCTTGAATGTTGGCGACACTGTCAACCTAGGCGTTGGAGTTACTGACGGCTTCGCGATGGCAGAAACGACACTGCAGATGACCCTCACTGAGGGTGATAACGCAGAGTCGACACTAGAGATCCCGCAATTCCGTCAAAGTAGCTATTCCTTCAACACTGCCGCTGATTCTCCTCGGGGTACTGTTCTCGGCGTCATCGAGGCTCTCGACGAGTCCGGTTCTCCAATTGCCTATGGTGGCGGTAGCGGTGCCGTGAGCATAACCGAAGATGGCAGGGTGGTTGTGACCAATGCAGTCGCATTGCGGGCGTCTGAGGCCTCGAGCGAAGCCATCCGGGTAACCGCTACTAGTGAGGTTGGGGTGGCAGCAGTTGACTTGTTATTGACTGTCACCCCTGCGGACTTGGCTGGGTTAGCTCGCGAGTTTGGGGCTGCGTCGGACTCGCTAACAACACGCCTAGATGTCGATGGATTCTTAGAAGGTAGCCCGCTTTCTGAGCGGTTGGCGGTGTTTGGTGACCTACTGCTGGATTCAGTTGATACGTCGGATCACCAAGTCGCCGAGGCATGGGCCCAAGCGCAAGAACAGGGGCAGGAAGGCGTTGACGAACCACTCGAGAATCCCGCATCGAGTGCGCCATCCGTTTTCCAGTTCCTACCGGAGTCATTTGTGGATGACTCACCTGCACTTAGCTTAGGTGATTTGACCCCCGGCGTGGTTGGTTCTGACAACTTCGAGACGACGTCTACCATCACGATCAGTCGGGGTGGCAACGATAGCTTCGTGGCCGCAGCGTTCCCGGGGTTGACATCGACCGCTGAAATTACAGCAAAACACTCTCAGGAGTTCGTTAGTGAGGATGAATTCGTGTCGGTGCGGTCCATCAGGACAACCGCAACGGATAGGTTAACGTCGTCAGAGACATCGACTGATGTCTCTGATCAAGAAGACTTCTCCCGGACGGTTACCCGGGACCTTGTGGTCACCATCGTGAATGGGACTCAGACGACGTATCAGTACACTATTAGCAACAACATTCTCTACAGCGTCGGTGATTTGCCAGGCGTCACTGACCAGGATCAGGATGGACTGGGCGTCCCTGAGAGCCTCGTGACGGCAATTCGCGATTCCGCCACAGAGACAGACGCCGCTTTTGATGGGGATGCGGCAGATACTGGGGCCGCTCAAACTGCTTTCTTCGATAGCATGTTCCCAAGCGATGGTGGATCAACTGACGGGGACTCTGACGGGCCTGTCGAAGAATCGTCACAGACATTTGGGGCCGTCTTACAATCGACGTCATCAATTACAGTCACACTTGTGGAAACAAAAGTGACCCTGCCGGATGGAACTCTTGGTACGAATTACACTGTGTCGCTGACGCCAAGCTTCTCGAAAGCGAATCAAGCTGCTGGTAGTGCAGAGTCATTGTCGAAGGATGGAAATCTGGAAGACGTTGATTCGAGTGGTGAATCGACCGGGGGATCTACAGGTGATGGGGGCGACTCATCTGAAGCAGGGTCTTCGGCCAGCGGTGGCACCTTAGGAGGCTCAGATGGAGGCGAGGGGGCAGACTCTTCAGGCGAGGGTGGTGAGCAGTCAGAATTCCCTGAGTTTGCGGGGGAAGGCAACGGGCATGATGTCCGCTTCAGTAATCAATTCGCTACGTTTGGATCCTCCAGTTCCCTTGTTGATATTGGTGCCAGCCTCACTGTAGCGGACGGCGAGTCGGTTGCGGCGTTCGCCCCTTCGGTAAGGTTGAACGTGAATGCGGACCTGAATTCGGGTGGGCTCACTTCTTCAGGCTTTGGCTTTAATGTCCAGGACTCGGATGATGAGGGCTTTAGGTACCTCAGCCTCGGGGGGAGCACGAACAATGGCGGCCTTGCGAGTTTTGATTACAGCTCGCACCTTGGGGGAGATGCTGATTCCTCGTTACAGCCGAGCGGTACAGAACGGACAGACTCGGTGAGCCTTGTTATTGATGACGTTGGCTACGGCAACGAATCCGGTACGGTAAAGCTTGTCAGTAACCGGGACTACACGGATGCCGCTGGAAATCACTTCATTGAGAAATCGTTCGTCTCGTCGGGCGGGACTACATCCGGGTTGGCTGAATTTGGGTTTGAAGAGACAGCCCTATTGGATTCGAAGAAACAGAAAGAAGGCGGCAACAACTTTTCCCTTACCTTAACTAAGTTTGAATCTGGTGGCCCGGGAACTCATCGAGTTGATGGTAAGCGACAGGTATCTAGTACGTTTGACTACGATGCTGCTATCGACGAGTCCGGTTCGATAACCGATGTGATCCTTGGCCTTACTGGAGCGAACGACTCCTCAGGTACTGAGCAGATAATCATCTTTGTCGAACGAAACGAACTCACAGAGAACCTGCCGCATATTCCCGGGTATCGCTTGGATAGTAAGCAAACCACTGAAACCACTCTTGATCTCGATTACGAGACGAAAGAAGGTGAAGTAACCGGAACCTTAACCGCAGTTACGACAACAAAAGTTGATATCGACGTCGAGGGGATTTTCTTCACGGGCGACAATGGTGAAGAAGGTACTCCCGAACCGACTCACAGTACCACGACAAGATCGAGAACCTTGGATTTGTCCTCAGAGGAAGCTCGCATGCTTCTTGGTCTCCCGCGGCCCGGCGGGCACATTCTAGCTGAGTACCGAGTACGGGTTGAGCAAGCGTTGCGAACGGAACGACTAATTGAGGCCTTGAGTGAACCTGAACATGCTGAGCTTCGGGGCCATTTGCAGGGCGTTCTCGAAGCACTAAATGCTGAGGTGGCCCAGCTCTTGGAAGAGGCTGCCGAGGCGGAGGTCTCGGCGGACGATCTGGCTGCTGCAAGACAAGCGGCGGAGGCTGCAGTTGCCAACCTTGACACCGACGCATTCATTGATCGGCTTGATGGGGATCCAGAGTGGATCATTGATGATGTCATCGTTGGGGGCCTAACGGGGGTAGGGCATGGTGGAGCTTTCATCCTGAATGCTCTCACGCTCCATCAGATTGATTCGCTCGACTCCTACGTAGACCACCTTGTAGAGACGAATGGCGGTGCATATGGAGTCGCAAATTTCTCCGCGAACGTGGGCGTAGCAGCTGCCGTCGCGGCTGGTGGACTTTACGCGTTAGCTGCCCGGGGCATCACGCAGATTGGCGCAGTTGGGCTGACGCAGATCCCAACTACAATCGCCGCCGAGTCCCAAGCGGCCATGATTGCCGCGGCAACATTCATCGGTGGTAGGCCAGATCTGCCGCATAGAGTTCGTACATTCACCCGCCGTATTCAGCTGTCGAGGTTTTTTGCTACGGCCACCAACTACAGAGCAGTTGTACAACGGAGCATCTTTGATCCACTCTTCCGCCGGATTCCACAAAACTTCTTCCTTCGGCCAGAGTGGCATCACTGGGCGATCCCGAATTCGGTAGGGCGTGCAGGCGGGGGGCGGCTTAACCAAGTAGTCCAAGCTGGGTGGAACCTTGTTCCACTACCGCGATTTTGGAATGGATTCATTGGTAACGGTGGATTCTGGTTCAACAGAACACGGGAAGCGATTGGAACCTCCATAATCTGGGGACCAGGCAGCGCCTACTATCTCACGGACTGGTTCTTCTGGGGTGATGATGGCGAAGACGACGGGGGCGAAGAGAATGGCGGCGAGAATCCAAATCAGTAACACTCCGACGGAGCTAGGTGATGAGTCCGTTAAGCGGATTCGTCGGCGTAACGCTTTGTGGCCAAGTGCTATCTTCGTCTTTGTCCTGTTTGGTGGAGCGGGCGCGTTCTTCATACGGATCGCGCTTTCTCTGCTTTCCATCGACGGCCCCGGCTATGGCCTTCTTTTCGTAGCGTGCGGTACAGTTTGTGTTTTTTTTGCAGTTCTCTTTGGGATGAGACGTTCACCAGAGTACCGCAAGCTGCAAGAAGACCTCGCTCGCGGTCATGGTGTCGTCTGGGAGGTGGTTGCGAATCAAGTCTTCAGTCTGATTCCGAATGGGACTTGGGAGGCACTTGCATTTGACTGTGGAGATTCAACCTTGATCTTGCAAGGCAATTGGTTGGCCGAGGAATCCAATCGGTTTCCAAGTCTTCGATTCGAATTGGTTGTTCTTCCGGAGTCAGGATATGTCGTCTCCCTTCGCAACTGCGAGGAGGTTGTCGAACCAACGGAACGTTTGGATGGCTGTCTTCCTTTTTCGCCGCTAGAGATCAAATATGTGGAGGCGAAGGTAGTTGAGGGCTCGATTCTGACAGCAGTCTTGTGGCGTGCCCCGACTAACGGAGACTAAAGCTGGCGGACCTACCTGAACGTCTCTGAGAGTTGAGATGGAGCACAAAATAGGTCGAGCTGCCACTCGTTCGCGGGTTCGGGCCGGTCACTCGATTTGGGTGGCTGGTTTGCAGAGATCGACAACACCCAGCCGTCAGGTGTGGCAGAGTGATTCTCACGCTACCTTCCCATGTAATCAGGTTCGCCGGTTCCGGGAGAACCAATCATCATGATGTGATGCGAACCAGCCGCCGCCACGG
>CAZDXI010000065.1:0-12669 GCA_964509095.1 uncultured Rhodobacterales bacterium | reverse complement strand
ATGCGGCCCGAGATCAGTCCTATTTCTTGTTCTCCACCACTCCGGAGCAATTGGAGTTCCTGCGCTTCCCGCTGGGGCACCTTCCGTCCAAGGACGCAACGCGCGAGTTGGCGGAGAAGTACGGGCTGGTCGTGGCCAACAAGCCCGACAGTCAGGACATCTGCTTTGTGCCCAATGGCGATTATGCAGCCGTGATCCGAAACCTGCGCCCGGAGGCCGAGGCACCGGGAGAGATCGTGCATGCGGATGGGCGCGTGCTGGGCGAGCATTCTGGCGTGATCAACTACACGATCGGGCAGCGGCGCGGGCTGGGTATCGGAGGCTTGGAAGACCCGCTTTATGTGGTGAAGCTGGACACCGACACGCGACGCGTGATCGTTGGCCCGAAAGAGATGCTCGCCACCCGGCAGGTCCCGATCGCAGAGATCAACTGGCTGGGCGACGAACCTCTGATGTCCCGAGATGAATGGCCTTTGGCGGTCAAGGTGCGCTCTACGCGCCCCCCAACGGACGCTGTGTTGCGCCCCACGTCAGATACCACCGCTGTTGTCGAACTGGCCGTGGCGGAAAACGGGGTTTCCCCGGGACAGGCGTGCGTGTTTTACGACCGAGACAGCTCCCGCATTTTTGGCGGTGGCTGGATCGTCAAGTCGTAAGCCCGCGCAGGTAGGCGCGCAGGATCACCTCCAGCTTGGCGGCTCCGACGGGTGCACTGGCCTTGGTGTGTTCGTGGCTAATGTGTTCGTTGCCGAGCCCAGCTGCCATGTTCGTGACAACGGAAATGGCCGCACAGCGCATACCAAGGAACCGCCCCAGGATGATCTCTGGCACCGTGGACATACCAACCGCATCCGCACCCAGCAGTTTCAGCATGCGGATTTCTGCGGGTGTTTCGAAGTTGGGACCAGAATACCAGGCATAGACCCCTTCGATCAGAGGGATATCCGCACCGACTGCGATATCGCGCAGGGCCAGCCGAATGCCGGGATCATAGGCTTCGGTCAGGTTGACAAAGCGGCGGTCCGTGGGTTCCCCAATCAGGGGGCTTAGACCCGAATAGTTGATGTGATCCCGCACCAGCATCAGGTTTCCGGGCGGAATTTCAGGCAGGAACGAGCCGCAGGCATTGGTGGCGATCAACGTGTCCACGCCAAGCGCGGACAGCACCTCCAGCGGCAGGCGCATCGCGTCAGCGCGCCCGTGTTCATAGTAGTGTTCCCGCCCGCCGAGGATCGCGACTGGTACGCCTTCGAGGGTGCCAATCACCAGCTTGGGGCTGTGTCCGGACACACCCGCCTGCGGAAAGCCCGGCAGGTCGGCGTAATCGATGGCGGTTCCATCGACCAGATCGGCCAAATGTCCCAGACCGGAGCCGAGGATCAACCCAATCCGCGCCGTTGGAGACTTAATCCGGGACCGGATATGGGTGAGCGCGTCTTGCATGTTCAGCCTCCCTTAAGCCCGTGTCAAGCTGCCCAGAACCGAGCGCGCTGCACGCAGACCTGGGTCTTCGCCGCCCTGCCCCAGCCGCTGCATGGTCAGGGCCATCGCGTCGTCTTGTGCCTTGGGGTTTTCCAGAGTGTGCGTCATCGCTTCTGCAATCAGCTCAGGCTTACACCGCTCCCCGATGAATTCCGGCACAACGCGTGTATCGGACACAAGGTTCACCAGCGTGACCGTGTCCACTTTCAACATGCGGGAAATGATCTGGCGCGATAGCCAGCTCATATCATAGGCAATCACCATGGGCGTGCGCGCCGCAGCCAGTTCCAGTGACACCGTGCCCGACGCGGCAATCGCAATGTCCGCTGCACCAAAAGCTGCGAGTTTCTCTTCCTGAACGTCCTGTGCGCCGCGCCCTCTTGGGTCGAGCACAACCGGATCACCGGGCCAGCCCTTCACCATCTCCTTGACCATCTCCGCCACGGGCAAAGCAGCAGGCACCACAACGCGCGCCTTTGGATGCTGGGTGCAGAACTGCGCGAGACCATCCATCAGGATGGGCGAGAGGCGCGTCACCTCCCCTTTGCGCGAGCCGGGCAAAGCCAGCACCAGCGGGTCCGCACCGGGTGCATGACGGGCGCGGAACATGCCAATCTGTGCGGTGTCCGCTTGGCGTGCCACAGCGATGGGGTGACCGACAAAATCGCAACTCATGCCCGCGGCGTGCATATAGGGCGGCTCAAACGGGAACAGCGCCAGCACGTGATCGATGACCTTGGCCATCTTCTCGGCCCGCCCTGCACGCCACGCCCAGACGGTCGGGGCCACGTAGTGCACACAGCGCAGATCGGGGGCTTTTGCCTTCACCTCCTTGGCGACGCGCAGGCAGAAGTCTGGGCTATCAATCGTGATCAGCACATCGGGGCGCGTGTTCACGATCGCGTTTGCCATTTCCGAGATGCGACGCTTGAGATGAAAGTACTTCGGCAGGATTTCCACGATCCCCATCAAGCTGAGTTCCGACATATCGAACCGGCTTTTCAGCCCCTCGCCCTGCATCTGAGGACCACCAACACCGTCAAAGCTGACATCCGGGACCAATGTCTTCAGCCCGCGCATCAAGGCCCCACCAAGGGAGTCTCCCGACATTTCCCCGGCGATCACAAAGACCTTCATGGCTGGCGCACCCAGAGAAACATCTGCATCGCGTCCAAAATCGCAATCACGCGCGCCGCTTCCAGTACGATCACGCCACCCGCTTCAACGATAATCCCATCGAAGCCCGCACGGGCTGCTCCAAGCGCCGTTCCCGGACCAATCGTCGGCAAATCCGCTCGACGTTCCTGCCCCGGTTTGGGAGCTTTGAACAATACGGCCCCGGCGGCGGGCGCGTCGATATTGTCAGCGCGCAGGGCTGCCAGCCATGTTGTTGCGTCTTGCGTCAATTCGGCGGTGTCACCCTGCCAGAACACATCAGGCGCGGGATCAAACCCCGGCAGGCACAAAGCTGCCAGCATCGTATCAGTGCCGTTCGCCTCCTCGCGCGCGACTTCACGCCCCTTGCGCACGACACAAGCTTGTCCCAGATCGTCCAGCCCCATTTCGGCCAGAACGCGTTCCGCAAACTGCGCATCCGTTTTGTGGGGCGCACGAATGCGCGCCTGCGTCGGGATACTTTCTGGCAACACCACTTCGGGGGTCAACTCATGCGCGCCCCGCACGGTGAATCCTGTCTGTTCAAACAACCCGATAACCGCGCGCAAAGCACCATCATCCCCCTGCCCCAGAGCCTCTTGCAACACGGGAACCAGCGGCGCGGTTTCTGCGTCGAGTTTGCTTGGATCAAGCGCCGGGCGATCAATCGCGCCGCACATGCAGATTTCGGTCACACCGCGTTGGCCCAGCTGCAAAAGAAAGGTGCCAAGGGTTTCGAGACGAAAAGTGATCTCCGGTTGCAAGGTATCCGGGTCTTGCCCGTCCAAGGCACAGACAATCACATCCGGCGCTGCAGCGGCGGCCACTAGATCCGGCAACGCCCCGCGCCCGGCAATTAACGCCAGCGTCACGAGGGCGTCAGGAAATGACGATCACTGTTGGCCATCACGAAATCGACGATCTGGCGCACGTAGTCGCTGTCTGTTTCCTGTCCCAGACGCTCCACCCTCTCGTGAAAGGTGCCTTCGCCCTGTGCCATCATCTGGAAGGCCGCGCGCAGGGCTGTGATGTCCTTACGCTCTACGCCCCGGCGTTTGAGGCCGACAAGGTTCAGCCCATCCAATTCACCGCGCGGGCCTTGCACAAGCCCGTGGGGGATCACATCGTTGGTGACCATAGTCACGGCCCCGATGATGGCGCCCTGCCCGATGCGCACGAACTGGTGCACGCCAGAGAGACCACCGACGATCACGTCGTCTTCGAGCACGCAATGCCCGGCAATCGCGACTGAGTTCGCGAGGATCACCCGATCCCCGATCACCGCGTCGTGCGCCACGTGGCTATAGGCCATGAACAATCCGTCATCGCCCACGCTGGTAAGACCCCCACCGCCTTCGGTGCCAGTATTCATTGTGACGTTTTCGCGGATGCGGTTGCGCTTGCCGATGACCAGACGGCTGGCCTCGCCTTTGAATTTCAGATCCTGAGGAATTTCCCCGATCACGGCGAAGGGAAAGACGATTGTGTCTTCGCCAATCTCTGTCCGACCTGTCACGACAACATGGGACTTCAGCTCCACGCCGGGGCCAATGACCACCTGCGGGCCAACAACGCAGAACGGGCCAACAATCGCGGTCGGGTCAATCTGAGCGCCGTCTTCAATCACGGCAGAGGCGTGAATGCCCATCGCGCTACTCCTGCGGCAGATCCATCATGGCGGTGAACTCGGCCTCGGCGGCCATTTCGCCTTCGACCTCCGCAACACCGCCAAACTTCCAGACCTTGCCACCGGGTTTCCCGCGCAGAGTGGTCAGTTTCATCTGCAGAACGTCTCCGGGTCCGACCTTGCGGCGGAACTTGCACTTATCAATGGCCATGAAATAGACCTTCATGTCCTTATCCGCCATTCCAAGCGTGACGCCCACCATCACCGCCGCGGTCTGTGCCATCGCTTCAACAATGGTCACGCCAGGCATGATCGGCAGGCCGGGAAAGTGGCCCTGAAAATGCGGTTCGTTCATGGTCACGTTCTTGATGCCCAACGCGGATTGCGTGCCGTCAATATCAACCACCTTGTCCACCAGCAAAAACGGATAGCGATGCGGCAGGATACGCTGGATCAGTTGGATATCGGCTTCAGTGGGAGCATCGGTCATGGGCGCAGGTGGTCCTTTTTATCGTTGCACCCGGGGTAACAAGTCGCACGCACCGGGGCAAGCGGCAGGTCGCATTCCGCGCGCGCAGGGTGCGGCGCGACATGCCGGTTTTCTGCCGTGGCCCGTGTGCTACATTGCGATCATTCGTGTTGACGAGATTTGGAGATTGCATGAAACGAGTTTTGGTCACGGGCGTCATTCTGGGCGTCTTGGCGGGGTGCAATACGCTGGACAGTGCGGACCGCGTTGTGCGCGAAGTCACCTATTCCGGGGTTCATAATTTCATTGAGGGAACTCTGTCAGATGGAACGGAATTCACAGGCGTCGGCTGGTTCGCAAATGGCAAGACGAGTGGGAACTTCTGCCTGCAAGCCAAGGATATGGTCTGCTCTGGCACCTACAAGGCCGGGCTCGCACGGCGGTTGTCCGGAATTATGGTCTGTTCGAACGGGCTGACTGGCGAGTATGTGACTGAACGCATCGTGCGCGGCAATACCGCCAGCCCAATCTCGGCGACCGGTTCAATGTCGGACGGCAGGACGGCGACGGCGACGTTTTCTGGAATAAGAGCCAGCGGCGGCGGCACCACGACCTGTTTCGTCCCACCTGCGTAAGGACGGTTCGTTTAATCGCTGGCGTTTGCGCCGCCCGCGCCATCCCCGATTTCCGCGTTGATCCGCACCAGCGCCGGGTCAGTGATGTCGATGGCGCTGAGGCTTAGGAACACATCGCGACGTTCCAGCACAACGGCGGCCCCTGCATCGCGCATCATGATTTCAAGAACCGGCACAGCGGCTTGCAAGAACGCGGCGCGGGCGTCGTCCTGACGCTGCACCACGGCGCGGGCTTTGGTTTCTTGCTCGCGTCGGATCTTGCGGACTTTTTCGTCAAACGCGTCGGCGAGCTTGCGGAATTCATCCGGCTCCAGACTTGGGCGCTGCTCTGTCAGGGATTTTTCTTCTTCAGCCAGTTCCGCTTCGATGCGGCGGTTTTCAGTAGCGAGTTCTTCGCTGCCGCGCGTCACTTCCGCTGCAACACGTTGCCCATAGTCACTGTCCCGATACAAACGTTCGGAATCGATCACGAGGATTGGACTGCGCACAACCTGACCATCCTGCGCCATCGCACCAGAGGCCAGAACAACCGCCAAAAGGCTGGCGATCAGATATCGCGCCAGCCCCCGCATGTGCATCAGAATTGCGTGGAAATCGTCAGGTCGAACTGCTGTTCCTTGTCGAAGGTCTCTTTTTGCAGAGCCTCAGAGAAGTTAAAGCGCAGCGGCCCGATGGGAGTATCCCACAGGATCGACACCCCAATCACGTGACGCGCTGACCCACTTTCGCCGACAACAGAGCCGCCCGACAGGTCCACATCGTCAAGGTTCCACAGGTTGCCGATGTCATAGAACACGCCGCCCGTGATTCCATATTCTTCGGGCAAGCCGATGGGGAATTCCGCATCAAAGCGCGCGGCCACAAACATGTTGCCTCCAAGCGCGTCATCTGCACCGCCGCCTGTGTCACGTGGCCCAATCCCGCCCGGCTCAAAGCCGCGAATGATACGCGGGTTCAGAATGTACCGGTTCACGATCCGGTTGTCGCCACTGCGCCAATGCAGAGCACCGGCTTCCAGCGTGGCACGAAGCGTGATTTCTTCATTAGCGATGCGGGTTTGGCCAACGAACTTAGCGTTAGTCTTGATGAACTTGTTGTCACCACCAAGCCCGCCAAAGTCCTGACCAAATTCAAACAGCACACCCGCGTTCGGGTTCAGGCCCGTGCGGCGCGTGTCGTAGGTATAGGTGTAGCCGATCGAGCTGTCCCACGTATCCCCAACGCCAATTTCCCGGGTGATGATCGCGCCACTTTCGGACGGGTCACGCGCCTGCATGTCGAACTGTTCTGCTGTGTAACGCAGACCAAAACGGCCATTTTCGCTGACCGGGAATGAGATGCCGGTCTGGATGAACAGTCTCTCAAAATCATAGGTCGAGAAGCTGGACGTGTTGTCGGTAAAGCTGGTGCGGAAGGAAAATTCCAGATCGCGGCCCAACAGCGCTGGCTCCACAAAGGTCAGCCCTGTGTTCTGCGCTTCATCTGCAGTGGAGACGTTCAGCGTCAGGCGTTGGCCGCGGCCCAGAAAGTTGGTTTCCGAGAACTGGATCGCAACACCAAAACCATCGTTGTTGGAATAGGTCCCACCAAAGGTCAGCGAGCCGGTGGGCTTTTCTTCCACATCCACGTCCACGATCACCTGATCGGGTGACGAGCCTTCGCGCGCGTTCACGTCTGCTGTGCCGAAATAGTCCAGCGCACGGATACGTTCCGCACTTTCGCGAATTTCACGCGGGTTAAAGGGGTCGCCTTCCACAATCTTGAATTGGCGTCGGATCACGCGGTCCAGCGTGGTTGTATTGCCTTCAATGTCGATGCGTTCCACGAACACGCGCGGCCCACGGGACAGGACGTATTCCACGTCCAAGGTAAGAGTGCGGTCATTGCGCGTGATACGGGGTTCGACCCGCAGGAAGTCGAGACCCTGGCGTACCGCGAGGCGTTCCATGCGCGCGATGTCGGTTTCCACCAAGACAGGGGAATAAACTGCGCCTTGGCGGGTTTTGATGACGTTCATAAATGCGTCCTCGTCCGCGCCCGCCATTTCGGAGGTCACGGAGATTTCGCCAAACTTGAACTGCTGGCCTTCTTGCACGTTGAACACAAGGAAATAGCCATCGCGCTGCCGCGTCAGTTCTGCGTTCACAGAGTTCGTTTTGAAATCGATGTACCCGCGCGACAGATAGAAATCGCGCAACACCTGTTTGTCGAACTCGATGCGATCCTCGACCAGCGTGTCCCGCTGCACAAAGGCGCGGAAAAGACCGGCTTGCTTGGTTTCCAACACGCGGCGCAGGCGGCGGTCGGAATAGATGCGGTTGCCGACAAAGGACAGGCGTTCAATCTCGACCACGTCGCCTTCGAAAATCTCGAACACCAGATCGACGCGGTTGTCGCTGCGGCGGATTACGCGCGGTGTGACCTTGGCGGCCAGACGGCCTTCGTTGGCATAGGCTTCGGACAGGGAGGCGGCGTCACGTTCGGCTTGTGCAGGATTATAGGCACGCCGTTCGGTGGATTGGACCAATGCGGCCAGCGCGTCGTCCTTGATGCGGCGGTTGCCTTCAAAGCTGATGCGATTGATCGTTGGGAATTCGACCACCACAATTTCGAGCGTTGTTCCGCGCGGGATGATTTCGACAGATTCGAACAGGCCACTGTTTTGCAGGTTTTGCAGGGCGGCGTTCACTTGCCCGGCTGTCACGGTTTGGCCTCGGGCAATCCCGGCGGTGCGCAAGATCGAGGCATCGCCGATCCGCTGGTTGCCTTCGATATTGACCCGATTGAATTGGAAGTTTTGCCCTACCGCGGTCATTGCGCTCATGGTGACGCCCACGGCGACACACAGACCAAGACCTTTTGTCAGAAACGTTCCACGCCCGCGCCGCGCGCCTGTGCGCGGCTTGCTCTTTTTGCCCGATGTCATGTCTTTTCCCAAACAGACTTATTATGTTTGGGAAAAGCAGTACCGGGATTGCAGCGATATGTCAAAAACCAAAAGGCCCGCAGACGCGTTTGCGTGCGGGCGGGTTACGCAATTGCAACGGACGCTTAAAGCCCGCCGATCCACGCTCCGAAAAGCAGCGCGACAATGATCGTCGCGAGATAGACCAAACGATCCCAGTTGAGCCGCATGACAAGGCTCAGGCCACGATATCCGGCTGACAGAGTTTGCATGTCGATCACTCGATTCACGTTACAGATGTAAAAGTCGTACCGCAGCAATGTGGCACCACTTGTTCACAAATGTGGCGAAATCTGGGCGAACGACCGGGTTGGTCTGGCCCGGATCAGGGACAGGTAATGTCGTTATACAGCGCAAACAGCATCAATGAGAGCACCATTGTCAGCCCGATCACCATAAGGATTCGCAGCGCGTAGTCGTTTGGCGGGCGACCCGTTACAGCCTCATACGCATAAAACACCAAGTGGCCTCCATCCACCGCGGGTATCGGGAAGAGGTTCAGGAAGCCCACGGCTGTGGACAGAACCGCAATGAACACCACGAAGTTGAGCAAACCTTGGCTCGCCATCTGACCGGACACTTGTGCGATTCCCACAGGCCCAGACAAATTGCAGGTGCCAATCGCGCCAGTAATCATATGCCAAAGCCCCGATACAGAGCCTGTGATAATCTCGCCTACACGCTCCGTTCCACGCACGATCGCAGCCCCCGGCCCCAGCGTTTCCGTGGCCGGATCAATCGACAAACCGGATGCGACACCGATACGCCATTGCGTTTTGAAGCCGCCTTCCGGCTGGGGTTCATCGACGCGCTTGGGTTGCAACACCAACTGACGTTCTTGCCCCTCCCGCCAGACGGTCAAATCAAGCGCACGTCCATCCGAGCTTTCAACCGCGTCTTTCAGTTGGATGAAGGCAAAGATCGGCTTGCCATCAATCGCAGTAATGACATCACCAACCTGCAAATCTGCTGCCATAGCAGCGCTTTGCGCCGCCAGACCGTTGATGACCGGCGGCAGCATATACGGGTCTTCGACGTCGATTTCCTGGCCTGCACGTTCAACCGTGTAGGTCAAAACGGGCTCCACAGGGAGGGTATCCACAAAGCCTGAATACGCATCAGAATCGAGGCTTGGGACCGTAGTGCCATTGATCGCAACCAACGCATCGCCAGGCTGCAAGCCACGCTCTTGCGCAGGCAATGGGATCAACTCACCCACTGTCAGCGGGTCCCGCGCCTGACCCGAATTCATCGCAACAAAAGCAAACACAAGGATCGATAGAACGAAATTGAACACAGGACCCGCCGCGACGGTCGCGGTGCGCGCCCAAAGCGGTGCTCCGTGCATGGTGCGACGCAGAGCCACCGGGTCAGCTGCGACAGCTTCCATAGCGTCCTCGTCCTTGCCAGAAGCAGCGTTCGCATCCCCGGCAAATTTCACGAAACCGCCAAAAGGCAACGCGGCAATCTGCCAGCGCGTGCCCCGCTTATCGTGACGCGACCACAGGATCGGGCCGAAACCGATGGAAAACACATCTGCATGAATACCGGACCAGCGCCCGACGATGTAGTGACCGTATTCGTGGATCGCCACGATCACGCTCAACGCCAGAACAAAGGCGATAATCGTCCAAAGAAGTCCGCCAAATTGCGGAATGAGCGAGATGATATCCAAAGTGTTACCCTGCGTTTGCCTGAATGATGGCCCAAGCGGCCTTGCGTGCCAAATGGTCTGCTTGCATGACGTTATCAAGGGTCATTTCGGCATCAATGAGACCGTCCAGCGACGAGTCGTTGGCGAGAACCTCTTCTACGACACCTGCCATTTGCACGAAGTTAATGCCGCCCGCAATAAATCCATCAAGCGCGATTTCCTTGGCCGCGTTGAACACGGCACCTGCCAGACCGCCCCGCTCCATCACCTCGCGGGCAAGGCGTAGGGCGGGCCAACGCGCCTCATCGGGGGCGCGGAACGTGAACTGACCAAGCGCCGCAAGATCAAGCCGCTCCACCGGGAGTGCACGCCGTTCGGGGTAGTGCAACGCAAAGCCAATTGCATGGCGCATATCGGGCGGGCCAACATGCGCCATAAGCGCACCATCCTTGAAACCGACCATCGCATGGATCATGGATTCTGGGTGCACCAACGCTTCAATTTGGCTGGGCGAAACCCCAAAATACTCTTTTGTTTCAATCAACTCCAACGCCTTGTTAAACATGGACGCGCTGTCAATTGTTATGCGCTGCCCCATATCCCAGTTGGGATGGCTGGACGCCTGCTCTAAAGTGGCCGACGCCAAGTCTTTAAATGGCCAATCGCGGAATGCCCCGCCTGAAGCGGTGATTATGATGCGTTCAACGGCGCTGATATCCTCACCAATCAGCGCCTGAAAAACTGCGGAGTGTTCACTGTCGACCGGAAGCAAACGTGCGTCATGCGTCTTGGCCGTGCGCAACACCAATTCACCTGCGCAGACCAGCGATTCTTTGTTGGCAAGCGCGAGGGTGGCGCCTTGTTCCAGCGCCGCCAAGCCCGGTGCAAGCCCAGCAGAGCCGACGATTGCAGACATGACCCAATCGGCAGGCCTTTGTGCGGCCTCATTCAAGGCCACCTGCCCTGCGGCCGCCTCGATGCCGGTTCCGTCAAGCGCAGCGCGCAGGTCATCCAGCCGGGTATCATCCGCCGTGATCGCAATGTCCGCGTTGAGCCGCTTGGCGTCCTCTGCCAATTGCGCGACGTTCGATGCGCCCGTCAGAGCGACCACATCGTAACTGTCCGGGTCCCGCGCGATCAGATCAATGGTGTTTTGCCCAATGGAGCCGGTCGCGCCAAAAATGCTGACCCGCCGTGCCATCAGCGGATCAGACCTTCGGGAAAGCCGAAAATGGCCGCGATGATTAACAACGCCACCGCCGCGCCGAGCAATCCGTCAAAGCGATCCAGAACGCCGCCGTGTCCAGGGATCAGCGCGGAACTGTCTTTCACCCCGGTACGCCGTTTGATGGCGCTTTCGGCGATGTCCCCCATCTGGGCTGCGAAGGCGAGCACCAGCGACAGGATGACGACCTGAATGGTGACACCAGAGCCGAGCGAAAAGACATAGCCAACAACCGCGGCCCCGACCCATCCAGCGACGGTGCCGGACCATGTTTTCTTGGGGCTGATCGCGGGCCAGAACTTGGGTCCACCGAACGTTTTTCCTGCAAAATACCCGGCAACATCAGAAGCGATCACCACGCCGATCAGCCACGCGATCCAACCAATTCCGAGGTTGTCGCGCACCACCAGCAGCGACAGGCCACCCAGCAAGATCAGGCAGGCATAGGCCATGCCCATGCGCCTGCGGTGGCCCGCCATGATCCCAAGCACCACACCAAGCAGGATCAACATTCCCAGCATGACCAGCAATGATAGCCACGCGTTGAACTCCAGAATGAACGCAGTTGCCAGCGCGCCAAGCACGCCGACCACGATGGCCATCTGCCGCCCGTCGGGGCGCACCATGCGCACCAGCTCCCATAGCATCAAGCCTATGATAACACCGACAAAAATGTGAAAGGATCGACCTCCAAGCCAGATTTCCACTGCGCCAAGCGCCATCATAGCAACGGCCGAGATGACCCGTGGCCCCAGGTCTGACCAGCGGCCCGAACTTACGGGCGCGGTCATGCGCGCACGCCCCCGAACCTCCGGTCACGCGCGCCGTAAGCACTACAGAGCCGGGCGAACTCATCGGCTTTGAAATCCGGCCAGAGCGTGTCGATGAATTCGTACTCCGCATAGGCCGACTGCCAGAGCAGAAAGTTCGAAATCCGCGCCTCCCCGCTTGTACGGATGACCAGATCAGGGTCCGGCAGCACATGGGTGTCGAGGTATCGCGGCAGTGTCTCCACATCAACCGTATCCGGGTCGAGCCGCCCTTCGGCAACGTCCCGTGCGAGGCGTTTGGTGGCGCGCGCCCCCTCCTCCCGACCGCCCTTGTTAAACGCAATTGTCAGGTTTACGCGGGGGTTGGCTGCGGTCATGGTTTCGAGTTCGTCCATCATCGCGATAAGACTGTTGTCCAGACGCACCCGGTCTCCGATGAAGCGCACGCGCACGCCTTTTTCGAGTAGAGCGCGCGCTTCTTTGGTGATGTAGCGGCGGAACAGGGTCATAAGCCCGGCAACTTCCACCTGCGTGCGCTTCCAGTTTTCGGTCGAGAACGCGAAGATCGTCAAATAATCAACGCCCAGATCTGGGCAAGCCTCGACGATTTCACGCACGCGACGCGCGCCAGCATGGTGCCCAAACAGGCGCGGACGCCCACGCTGCGTGGCCCAGCGGCCATTGCCA
>CAZDXI010000064.1:0-12749 GCA_964509095.1 uncultured Rhodobacterales bacterium | reverse complement strand
CATCGTCGGTCCGCACAAAGAAGACATCTGCTACGCCACGACGAACCGCCAGCACGCGGTCAAGGCGATGGCTCCGAAATGCGACGCCATGCTGGTGGTCGGTGCGCCCAATTCATCAAACTCGCAACGCCTTGTCGAAGTGGGCCGCAAAGCGGGGTGCCACTATGCGCAACTGGTGCAACGCGCCGCAGATATCGACTGGCGCGCTTTGAAAGGCATCTCGTCGATCGGCATCACTGCTGGGGCCTCCGCCCCCGAAGTGCTGATCGAAGAGGTCATCACCGCCTTTTCCGAACACTACGACGTGACCCGTGAGGTCGTCGAAACCGCTCAGGAAAACGTGGAATTCAAAGTGCCCCGCGTACTCCGCGCTGCCAGCTGACGGGCGCAATGGAGCTCATCTTTTTGCACGGTCCTCCCGCTGTCGGCAAACTGACGATTGGCAAGGCTCTGGTGCGGTTGATCCCCGGTCGTCTGATGGACAATCATTCCAGTATTGATCTGGCGAAAACCGTGATGGAGTTCGGCGCGCCGGGCTTCTGGCCCCTGCTCCACGAACTGCGCACGACCATGCTGACCGCCGCCGCACAGAGCGATTTGCGATACCTCATCACCACCAATTGCTATGGCCATCCCGAAGACCTGCCTCTGTTTGAAGATTATGAGACGATCCTCACCGCGCATGGCGGGCGCGTGCGTCCCGTGCATCTGACGGCCACCGATGCAGTGCTGGCGGACCGTGTAGGTGCGCCAGACCGGGTTGAGCGCGGCAAGCTGACATCGCAACACGCTCTGGCGGATCATCTGGCACGAAATGCCTATGTCGCCGTGCCTCGACCGGATGTGATCACCATCAACACCGAAACCACGCTCCCGCCGCAGGTCGCCCAACAGATCATTGACGCGCTAGGACTTGATCCACTGGACATGTTCAGCACTTGACGGTCATCGAATGGGCCATAGCGCAATGTGGAACAAACGGGACCTGTCATCTGACGGGACACCCTTGCGCCCATCGCAAATGCCCCTAAAACGAGCCTATGACGCGCATCCCCACCGCCCCTTTGATCCTCGGCCTTGCGGGCCTGATACCATTCGTTTGGGGCGCGGCTACGTACCTGTCCCCTGCCCTGCAAGATTGGGGGTCAGCAAACCTTGGGCCGCGATTTGTGGGACCATATGTGCAGCTATTTTACGGCTCCGTGATCCTCAGCTTCATGTCAGGTGTGCTCTGGGCTATGCGACCAAAGCCGAAGGGAGCCAAGCCGCAACCGGCTATGCTTTGTCAGTGATCCCGGCGTTGTGGGCGTTTTTCATGACAGGGGGTGGGCCGGTATCTGCCGGGACCAACCTGATCTTTGGTTTTGCTGGCCTGTTAATCCTTGATTACGCCTTTTCATCATGGCGCCTGACGCCAGACTGGTGGATGCCCTTGCGCATCCTTCTGACCGTCATCGTCATCATCTGCCTTGCTGTCGGAGTCTTCCTGTGAGCGACAAAGAAACCATCGATCTTTATACGGCGCGTGCCTCAGACTACGCCGACCTGATTGGCAAGGCGACCGCGCCCGATACTCAATTGCAGAGCTTTCTGGACCATCTACCTGAAAGCGCGGATGTTCTCGATCTTGGGTGCGGACCTGCCGGCGCGGCGGCACTGATGGCCAAGGCCGGACACCGCGCAATCGCAACGGATGCCAGCCCGGGCATGATCGAGCTCGCAAACCAGCAACCCGGCGTTACTGCGCGGCTTGAAACTTTTGACGATATTGCGGGCGATGCGATCTATGACGGTGTTTGGGCGAATTTCTCCCTCCTGCATGCAGCACGAGAGGACCTCCCCCGCCACTTGAGCGCCATTGCGCAAACGATCAAACCCGGCGGAATTTTCCATATCGGTATGAAGACCGGCACTGACACGGATCGCGATGCGCTTGGGCGACGATATACCTTTGTCACGCACGAAGAACTCGCCGGACTGCTGAGCGACGTCGGTTTGGTCGAATTCACCCATTGGACAGGCCGCGAAAAAGGGTTCGCAGGGACGCTCGATCCGTGGATCGTCATTCAGGCGCGCAAGAGTGCCTGAGCTCTTCGCCTATACCGACGGGGCGTGTTCCGGCAATCCCGGCCCGGGTGGCTGGGGGGTTCTGCTGCGTGCCATGAACGGCGAAACCGTCGTCAAAGAACGCACGTTGCAGGGCGGCTTGGCGGAAACAACAAACAACCAGATGGAACTGCTCGCAGCCATCAACGCGCTGGAAACGTTGGAGAAACCCAGCACGATTACGGTCGTGACGGACAGCAACTATGTGAAGAACGGCATCACAAGTTGGATCCACGGCTGGAAGCGAAACGGCTGGAAGAACGCCGCCAAAAAGCCGGTCGCCAATGCGGACCTCTGGCAGCGGTTGGATGATGCACAAGCCCGTCACACCGTCACGTGGGAATGGGTCAAAGGCCACGCCGGCCACCCCGAAAACGAACGCGCCGATGAACTCGCGCGCGCCGGTATGGCCCCATTCAAGCCATGACATGGCTTGCGCTGGTCGATTACGCCGCCGTGCTGATCTTTGCCCTGACCGGTGCTTTGACGGCCTCACGCGCACAGCTTGATCCCGTAGGGTTTATGTTCCTTGCCTGCCTTGTGGGCGTCGGCGGGGGCACCATTCGGGATGTGCTGCTGGATCGTCCTGTCTTCTGGATGGAAGCACCAAGCTACATCCTTGTGGCCTGCGCTGCCGCGTTGATTGTGTTCTTCACAGCCCATCTGGTGGAAAGTCGATTGCGCATTCTGCTGTGGCTTGACTCAGTGGCTTTGGCTGTGGCGGTCTCTGCCGGAGTTGGGGTCGCCCTAGCGACAGAGCAATCCGCGCCCATCGTTGTACTGGTGGGTGTGATCACAGGCTGTCTCGGCGGATTGATGCGGGATGTCGTGGTGAACGAAGTCCCCATTGTTCTGAAACAGGGCGAACTTTATGTTTCGGCTGCGTTTGCCGGGGCAGCGATGGGTTGGCTGGCCTCCTTGTTTGGAGACCGCTTGATCGTTCTGGCCGTAACGGTTGTTGTGACATGGGCGCTGCGGGCTGGCTCGCTCGCGTTTGGTTGGCAGTTACCCACCTACCGCAGTCGCCCGCCGCGCCCCTGACGCGTTGCGAGGGCACGGCAATTACCGTATCGATACAGTTAATGACGGAACCCGCTTTTAAACCAGATGTGACGCAGATTGCAGGGCGTGATCCGGCCACCCTGCCCAATGATGCGATCCTTGCCATCAGCGTGGGGCGCGATGAAGAACCGCAAATCCCGTGGTTTCTGGAATACTACCGAGGCCTTGGCGTCGATCACTTTCTGTATATCGACAACGACTCTGGGGATAACAGCAGGGATCTGCTGGCCGCCGAAGAAGATGTCACTTTGTTTCACACCGATCAGGGATACATGGAATCCGCACGCGGGCGGCATTGGTCGATGCACGTCGCGCGTCAGTTCGCCACCGGGCACTGGACGCTGACCATCGATCTGGATGAGCTGCTGATCTACCCCATGGTAGAACAGATGGGCCTGCGCGGCTTGACCGAGTGGATGGATGCGCAGGATGCTGAAGCACTGCTGACGATCATGCTCGACATGTACCCAAAGGCGCCGGCGCCCTATGCGCCCGGGACAAGCTTTGTCGACGCGAGCCCGTTTTTTGATCAAGGCCCATATTGGGTGAACTACACACAGACGTTTCCACATGTCAGTTTCTTTGGTGGACCGCGCCACCGGCTTTTGTTTGACGGCGATACTGAAAAAGGTCCGATCTCGCGTGCTGGCGCGCCGGTGCTGCGTAAAGTGCCGCTGGTGAAATGGCGTAAAGATACCGAGTATTTAGCCTCAACCCATCAGGTGACGCCGCACAACTTAAGCGACGTGACCGGAGCGTTGTTACACTTCAAGTTCCTGAAAGACTTTCACGCGTACGCGGAACGTGAAGTCGCAAGAGGAGAACGCAATCCCGGAGAATACGAGGATTATCTGAAGCTCAGCCCAGACGCGTTTTGGGCGCAACTGCACGGCGAACAGACAGTGCAGTACACGGGGTCCGTGCAATTGATGGAGTTGGGACTGATCCATGGGTCAAAAGAGGCGTTGGCCGATCTGTACCAGCGCGTGCGAAAGACTCTCCCGCGCGACACCGCTGCCGCCCTTTGGCAAGACATCAAGGCCTCACGACTGTCCCAGAACCGCGCGTTTCAGATGCAGATTGGGCACTATTTCGCAGATATCGATGCGAAACGCTGACTTACTTCCGGTTTTTCACCTGCTGCCAAAGCCAGATCACCAGCATTGCGCCAGCGACGGCTCCTACCAAGCCACCGAGAAGCCCGAGCAGCCCGGCCGCCACCTGAAGCAGCAATCCCCCCAAAAGCGCGCCGACCATGCCGATCACGACTGTGGTGACGATATCGGTTTCCAACCGCATCAAACGCGTGGCCAGAAATCCTGCCGCCGCGCCAACAATCAAAAGCCAGATGATGGGCATGTCATTTCCTCCAATGCGTGGGCACGATAATCAACGCGCCAATGGATGAGGCAATTGCGTTCCAGCCCTGACGGGCAAAGCCGATGCCGAACATGATCGACACGAAGTAAAACAGGAACGCTCCGCCGATGCAGATGATGATGCTTTGCAAAATGCCGTTGTGAGTAAAGCCCGAGCGTTCGGACAGGTAACCCACGATACCAGCGATCACAACGGTGCCCATCAGGGTTGGGAACATGTCAGCCTCCGTGCAGTTGAGCGCCGATCGGGATCATCACCCCGCGCTGAAAGGTTTCCATATCCTGCGCAGACTTGCCCGCCTTTTGCAGACGCATCAGCCGGACCGCGCCTGTTCCGCAGGCCACCAGCAATCCGTTGTCGAGGACCGTACCCGGCGCACCAGCGCCTTGTTCCAGACGGCTTTCCAGAAGCTTCAGCCGCGAGCCCTGCCAGTAGACCCAAGCGCCGGGAAACGGGGACAAGCCTCTGATTTGGCGATCCACCTCAATCGCAGGGCGTGTCCAATCAACCGCAGCTTCGGATTTGTCGATCTTCTCAGCATAGGTCACGCCATCCTCGGATTGAGGCTCTGGCGTTAAGGCATCTAGGTCATTCAAAGCGGTAACAATCGTCTCTGCTCCCAGATGGCTAAGACGGTCGTGCAAAGCGCCAGTGGTTTCGGATGGAGCGATGTCGGTGGCTACGCGCAACAGGACCGGGCCGGTATCCAGCCCGGCTTCCATCTGCATGATGCACACACCAGTTTGGGCGTCTCCGGCCATGATGGCACGATGGATTGGCGCGGCTCCGCGCCAGCGCGGCAGAAGCGACGCGTGGATGTTCAAGCACCCCCGCGCAGGCGCGTCCAGCACGGCCTGCGGCAAGATCAAGCCATAAGCGACAACGACGGCGACATCGGCCCCCAGAGCGGCAAATTCGGCTTGCGCATCGGCGTCCTTAAGCGAAACCGGATGCCGCACAGGAATACTAAGTTCCTCGGCCTTCTTCTGCACGGGGCTGGGGCGATCCTTTTTGCCTCGTCCTGCAGGGCGCGGTGGCTGTGTGTAGGCACACTGCACATTGTGCCCTGCATCCACCAAGGCTTGCAGAACGGGAACGGAAAACTCTGGCGTTCCCATGAAGATGAGTTTCATCACTGCCCCCTTGATGCGCGGTTCAAGCACGCGCTTTCTTAGCCTTGCGCAGAAGCATATCACGTTTCACGCGGCGCAGGTTGTCGAAATACATCTTGCCATTCAGGTGGTCGATCTGGTGTTGAACGGAGGGCGCCTCTAGGTCTTCAAAGTCGCGGCGCATAATCACGCCGTCTGAGTTCAGGAACCGCACAACGACATGGCGCGGACGTTCCAGACGGGCGGAAACACCGGGCAAACAGGGTGAGCCTTCCTCATGCGCGCGCAACTCTTCACTGGTGCTAAGGATTTCGGGATTGGCCATGCGAATGCGGCGGGACCGGTCAGGCGTGACGTCCACCACTGCAAGGCGCAGCATCACCCCGATCTGAGGCGCGGCGAGGCCGACACCGGGCATAGCGTCCATCGTATCGATCATATCGGTCCAGATGTCGTCGATCTCTTTCGTGATCGCCTCCACAGGATCAGCCGCTGTGCGCAGGCGTTTGTCGGGCCATTGCAGGATCGCGCGAATGGTCATGCGTCGCCCTCGTATTCGGCAAGGGCGGTCGCGCGGGCGTCTTCGGACAGGTGATCGAAGGTCACCACCCCATCGAGATGATCCATCTCGTGCTGAACGCAGGCCGCCGCGAAACCCGAAAAGCCTTGCACATAGCGTTGGCCGTGGATGCCCGTCCATGTCACCTGCACGGATGCAGGGCGGGAAATTTCAGTCAGGACACCCGGGATAGACAAGCAGCCTTCTTCGTTCGTGGCGCGATCCTCGCTGACTTCCTGAATCATGGGATTGATAAACACCATCGGGTCGGGTTTGCTCTCTTTCCAGCCAGCGTCCATCACGAACATGCGGATCATCGCGCCGATTTGCGGCGCCGCCAGCCCACGACCGGGCGCGGCATACATGGTCTCCAGCATGTCTTGGGCAAGGGCTTCAAGTTCTGGCGTGATCTCCTCCACCGGAGCGCAGATTTCGGCCAATCGCGGGTCGGGCCACAGGAGGATTTCCCGTGTTGTCATGCCTTGTCCCGCGCGCGTTCTTTCTTCAACTTGACCATCTTGCGCGTAATCATTTGGCGTTTGAGCGGCTTGAGGTAGTCGATGAACAGCTTGCCGTCGAGATGGTCGATTTCGTGCTGCACACAGGTGGCCCAGAGCCCGCCAAACCCTTCGCGATGCTGCTTGCCATCAAGATCCATCCATTCGACTTCCACTTCCGCCGGGCGGGTCACGTCGGCGAATTGCTCGGGGATGGACAGGCAGCCTTCCTCATAGGTGTTGAGATCTTCGGAGGATGCCAAAACACGCGGGTTCAGCATCACCAATGGGCGCGGGTCTTCTTCGTCTGGCTTGTTGCAATCAAGCGCGATGATGCGCTGCAGAACGCCCACCTGCGGTCCTGCAAGCCCGATACCCGGAGCGACATACATGGTTTCCAAAAGGTCCTTGCCCAATGCGCGCAACTCATCAGAGCTGTCGGTCAATTCGGCGGCGACCTTTTTCAGGCGCGGGTCCGGGTGGATGAGGATCGGTAACTTCATAAAATCCATTTAATCCAGCCCTGCGCGCGCCGCAATGCGGGTTGCGATTTTGCACGCGAACGCTAGGGTCCGATCCGACCCACAAGGAGCGCCTTATGAACATCGACCCCCGCTTTGACCCCATCATCGACCGTCATGGCAGCCATTGCGTCAAATGGGATATGATGGAAAAGATCTATGGCGTGCCCAAGGATGACGGGCTGGCGATGTGGGTGGCTGATATGGACTTCCGCCCGCCGGAATGCGTGCTGAACGCCGTGCAAGCACAAGTCGATCATGGGGTGATGGGCTATTTCGGGGACGATTCCGAATACCGTGCGGCGATCCAGTGGTGGATGAAAACTCGCCACAACTGGGATGTCGAGGCCGACGCGATCTTTACCACGCATGGTCTGGTGAACGGTACGGCCATGTGTGTGGATACATGGACTGAAGCGGGAGACGGTGTTGTGCTGCTCACGCCCGTTTACCACGCCTTTGCCAAGATCATTAATGCGTCGGGGCGCAAGATTGTCGAATGCGAGATGCCGCAGATCGATGGTCGTTACGTCATGGATTTTGATGCATGGGACGCGCAGATGACCGGCTCTGAAAAGATGCTGATCCTGTGTTCTCCGCACAATCCGGGGGGTCGGGTCTGGAGCCGTGAAGAGCTGCAAGGCGTGGCCGATTTTGCAGTGCGCCACGATCTGATCCTTGTATCGGACGAAATTCACCATGACCTTGTGATGCCCGGAAACACCCATATCCCGATGGCTCATATGGACGGGATCGCGGACCGTCTTGTGATGATGACCGCGACGACCAAGACGTTCAATATCGCCGGATCGCATTCGGGCAATGTCATTGTGCATGATGAAAAACTGCGCGCCCAATTTGCGGCGCGCATGCTGGCGATGGGCCTGTCGCCAAATTCGTTTGGGTTGTTTATGGCGACTGCGGCTTATTCGCCTGACGGCGCGGACTGGGTCGATGGGCTCTGCGCGTATCTTGATGGCAACCGCAAGCTGTTTGATGAAGGTATCAATGCCATTCCGGGCCTGTCCTCGATGAACCTTGAGGCGACCTATCTGTCTTGGGTCGATTTCGAAGATACCGGCATGGACATGGCAGAGTTCACAAAGCGCGTCGAAACCGGTGCCCGCATCGCAGTGAACCACGGGCCAACCTTCGGCAAAGGGGGCGAAAGCTTCCTTCGTTTCAACATCGCCACCCCGCGCGCGCGGGTTCAAGAAGCGGTGGAGCGCATGGCGGCGGCGTTCTCAGACCTGCAGTAAGACCCGTTCGATTTCACGGAACCGGCCCTCGGAATCCTGTCCCATGAGAGAAAGGCTATCGAGGGTCAAAGGCGTGTTCAGGACGTCGTCAAAATGGGCGTGAAGCTGCGCCGCTACGGTACTTGGATCCTTGGTCGGCCCGGTGAGGGTCAGGTGAAAGTCGAACTGATCCATCACGTGCGGGTAGCCCCATTTTTCAAGCATGTCCCGCTGTGCAGGGGTCAGCCGATCGGGGCGGCGCCGTGCGATCTCTGCCTCGTTTAAAGGTGCGCGAAAGCGGTCGAGGTCTTGCACGATTTTTGCAGCCAGCGGGCGGATGACGGCGTTTTCGTCCGGGGCCTTAAGGGCAAAGAAGCGGCCCAACTGTGCGACCTCAAGCGAGGGGAGCGGGATAGGGTCCATCGCCGCAGTGCATATCCGCAGTGCTTCGATCATGTCTTCAACCTTCGCGCCATCCAAGAGACGAAACGGTGCCTTGATCGTTGCGTGAAATCCGTACTTTCGTGGTCGCTTGGTCAACTCGGAATCAGAGCCAGTCGCATGCCCGACCCGACTGTCCCAGCCAAGCCAGGACGCTCCGACATCACCCCAGATTCCACCGGGCACAAAATAAACCGAATACCGTGTAAACATGCCGCCTTTTCAGGCAGTTTGTTCGGCCTTGTCAATGAGAGCGACGGGGGCTTCCGTCTCCGCCACAAAGTCACGAGGCGCAGTGCGGGTCACAGCGGTCATGCGCTTGAACTCATAGCGCATCTCTCCCGCTTCTTCCTCAGAGGCGACGATCAGGCACTGAAACAGGTGCTGCGCACCATCATGCATATCGACAAACCCGCGCAAGCGCGGTGCGTCCTCTGCAGCGACGGAGAAACCGTTTTCCCATGCCCGCAGAACGCGGAAATAACCATCAGACGTTTCAATGCGCAACTTGCTTGCACGTTTCATCGACTTCAGCCGGGCCGCATCCAGACCTTTTTGAACCGCTTCTGGAACGTAAGTGCTCATCGCCAGTTTCTCCTCACCGGGAGTCATCAGATGCCACGAAGTGTCTGAATTTCAAGTTTAAATTTTGCGACAATTTCATGGCAATTTCGAAACAAACACGCCGCGTTGCAGCGTGATTTTCACTGTGCACCTGTGCAGACACGCTGCGCGCCCATGAATATGGGCCTTCCCCTGCTCGGGACTTACGTTCGCACTAGCAGCATACGGAGAGCAATATGGGCCTTTTGGTGGACGGAAAATGGCATGACACTTGGTACGACACCAAGTCCACGGGCGGGAAGTTCGAGCGTTCCGCTGCGAAATTCCGCAATTGGATCACGTCGGATGGCAGTTCTGGCCCTTCTGGAGAGGGGGGATTCGCGGCTGAGTCTGGGCGCTATCACCTCTATGTCGCGAATGCTTGTCCTTGGGCGCATCGGACGCTGATCTTCCGCAAGCTGAAACAGCTTGAAGATCATATCACCGTCGACGTGGTGCATTCGGACATGCTGCAAGACGGCTGGACGTTCGAGACTGATGATAAAGGTGCGACCGGGGATCGCTTGTACGGATCCCAATTCGCGCGCGATATCTACACCAAGGCAGATCCGAACTTCTCAGGCCGCGTCACGGTACCGATCCTTTGGGACAAGCAACGTGAGACAATCGTGTCCAACGAAAGCTCCGAGATCATCCGCATGTTCAATTCCGCTTTTGATGGGATTACCGGGGACACGCAGGATTTTTGGCCTCTCGACATGCGCGATGACATCGAAGAGGTGAATGATCGCATCTATGACACGCTGAACAACGGCGTGTACAAGTGCGGGTTTGCCACGACGCAGTCGGCCTATGACGACGCCATCGGCCCGCTGTTTGACACGCTGGACTGGTTGGAAGAGCGCCTGTCTGACAACCGGTTTTTGATGGGCGACCAGATCACCGAAGCCGACTGGCGCTTGTTCACCACGCTCGTGCGGTTTGATCCGGTGTATCATCTACACTTCAAGTGTAACAAACGCCGGATCATCGATTATCCAAACCTTTGGGCCTATACGCGCACGCTTTTTCAATGGCCCGGCATCGCCGAGACCGTGAATATGGATCATATCGTGCGTCACTATCACTATAGCCACGAAAGCATAAATCCCCACAGGATCGTTCCTGTGGGACCGGATATTAACTTTTTGGAGCCGGGCGCGCGCTAACGCGCGACCGCGTAGTAATCGACCATTGCCGCCAGGTCCTCAGGCGGCGTGGCATTCTGAACAAAAGCGCAGGCGTTCGTGACGTGTGAAAAGATTGACCCATCTGAGAAGAACCGGGTGTTGGTCACAAAAATCACCTGCGTGTCCGGGCAGCGATAGTTGACGTAATCAGCAACTGCGAGCGCGCTGCCAGTATGTAGAACAAGGTCCAGAATGATGATATCTGGCGCAGCCAGGTTCACTGCCGCGATGGCATCTTCCTGACTTTCGGTCACGCGAACCTGCATACCACACCGGTTCAAATGACGCTGCCAGAGCAACCCGAGTTCGGGCGCGCTGTGAACAATCAAAACGTCCATGTTTCCTCCGTGCCGTTGATGTGGGTGGCACATTCCCGTTCCCAACAAGCGCACTAGGCTTCAAACTTGTTAACAGATGATTAATCTGACCAAATCGTTAAAAATATGGCGCGAATTGCGCCATTTCCCGCCGAAATTCTCTAATATGTAGAGTCATTTAACGGGGCACTCTCCCTTAGGTTGCGAATGTTAACAAAAGGTTAATTTTGTGCACTGAGAGCCACAACTTGGTGGAAATCACGCTTTCCTGCATCGCTGCGCCTAGCGAGCCGCCCAAGTTCCGTGCCAGTTGATCCTATCGGTTTGGTACTTGAAGGATGATATCGGAATGCGTTTTGCAGCTACCCTCGCCTTTTGCTTATGCGCTCCGCTCGCGGCAGCCGCGCAATGTGGCGGCAGTTTTTCAAGTTTCGTAAATGGCCTGAAAACCGAAGCCCAAAGCAAAGGCTATGCCTCCGATCAAGTGTCGCGTTTCTTCGCGGCGGTGCGCAAAGACGGCAAAGTGCTGAAGGCGGATCGCGCGCAAGGGGTTTTTCAGAAGCCGTTTATCGAGTTTTCCCGGCGTCTCATATCAAAGCAACGGCTCGATAAAGGGCGTTCGCTCGCGCGCAAGTACGACAGCGTGTTTGACAAGATTGAACGCACATATGGCGTCAATCGCGGCGTGCTGTTGGCGTTCTGGGCGTTCGAGACCGACTATGGATCCTTTCAAGGGAACTTCAACACGCTGAACGCGCTGGTGACGTTGTCCCATGACTGTCGCCGCCCAGAGCTGTTTCGTCCGCAGGTATTCGCTGCACTGGAGTTATTCACACGCGGGCAGTTTGATCCGAACAAAACGACCGGAGCCTGGGCCGGGGAAATCGGCATGGTACAAATGCTGCCCGCCGACATCATCGCAAATGGCGTGGATGGCGATGGCGACGGACGGGTCGATCTGAAACGCTCCCCAGCCGATGCTCTATTGTCCGGCGGCAAGATGCTGAACCACCTCGGTTGGACCGCTGGCCAGCCTTGGCTACAGGAGGTCTCTGTTCCGGCAGCGATGGACTGGTCTGTGTCAGGGCTGAACACACGCCTCAGCGCGGCTGAGTGGCAACGACTGGGTGTGAAAGCTCGTAAGGGACGACTAGCGAACCTGCCCGCCTCACTGATCCTGCCACAGGGCCATAAGGGTCCTGCATTCCTCGCCTACCCGAACTTTCGGGTCTATTTTGAGTGGAACCAAAGCTTCACGTATGTGCTAACGGCGGCCTATTTCGGGACCCGCCTGGAAGGCGCGCCTGTCTATGATGCGCGCCGTCCGGACACGGGTCTCAGCGGCGGGCAAATGAAGCAACTTCAGCGCAAGTTGCAGGGGCGCGGCTACAACGTGGGCAAAGTTGACGGCATTCTCGGCGCCCGCACCCGCGACGCGGTTCAAGCCGAGCAAAAACGCCTTGGGATGCCAGCGGATGCATGGCCGACGCCTGCACTTCTAAAGCAACTCTAGTATAAAACTCTTGGTTATGATGCCTGTCAGTCGCGGCGCGTCAGAGCCACCCAACCGATGGTAAACACTAACCCGGCAGAGCAATCGAGCTCGCCAAGTCTATTTGCCGCTTACGCGACCATTGCCTCGGCTTTCTTGAGGTCAACGGATACAAGCTGGCTGACACCCTGCTCCTGCATCGTCACCCCGAACAGGCGATCCATGCGAGCC
>CAZDXI010000063.1:0-12787 GCA_964509095.1 uncultured Rhodobacterales bacterium | reverse complement strand
GCACCGGGATCGACAAGTTGTTCACCACATGCAGCATCGCCACGGTGACAATGAAGCTCAGCAGGAACCAGTTTGCGACATAGATATGCTTTTCGCGCCGTTTGAAGATCGTGCCCATGAATACCACGAGGAACGCAACCCATACGATGGTCAGCCAGATGTCTACGTACCATTCCGGCTCGGCATATTCTTTGGACTGGGTCGCCCCGAGCAAGTAGCCCGTGGCCGCCAGCACGATGAACAACTGGTAACCCCAGAAAACGAACCAGCCGAGGTTTCCACCCCAAAGTCGCGCACCGCAGGTGCGTTGCACGATATAGAAGGAGGACATGATCAAGGCGTTGCCCCCAAAGGCAAAAATCACCGCACTTGTGTGCAGTGGTCTTAAACGCCCGAAATTGGCAAAGGGTTGCGCCCAGTCTAGATTCAATGCGGGAAACGCCAGCTGAAAAGCGATATACACCCCGACCAGAAATCCGACGACACCCCAAAAGGCTGTCGCAATTGCTCCTGCGCGCACGACCCCGTCCATATAGCCTGAGGCATCAACGGCGAGTTGAGGTTCTTCGGCCTGACGCAGTGTCCAGACAAACATGCCCGCCGCGACAGCAAAGATCAAAAACCCGTGCACGCGAAACGCCAGATCCACACCCATAAAGGCGGCGTAAAACGCCACCGAGGCAACCAAACCCAGCGCGATTAGTTTGATGGTAGTCGACATAATGTCCTCATCCCTTCGCGTATTCGACAATCACCGGACCGAGGAGAAGGTCCGGTGCATTGTTGGGATAGGACAGGCCCGCGTCAGCAACCTTGATCCAGATCAAGCGGAATGTCCGGGACGGTTTTTTCTTGCGCGGGATGGCGCAAAGCGGTCGAAAAGCAGCGGCGCCCCTATTACGCACTGGGCGATCAGCAGAAACATCAGTTTCGCAGGACGTTTGCCGCCGTTCGTTGTGTTGGAATTGCGGGCCAACGGGCGACCGTAGTATCCCGCCGCTCAGTTTCGCCGACTTGTTTTACGCCAGCCACTTTGCCCGAAATTTCGGAGATTATCGCCTGCGTCACCAAAGCGACAGACCGCCCGGACGGTCAGCCGTCGCCAGCGGTTGCACGAACCGGTGGCGCAACACTCGGCGACCCCGGCGCACTGCGCGCTCGATCCGGGCCGGGTGCATCGTTCAGCGGCCCTTCTGTGGCATTTCTGGAGCATAGTTACATGTTTCGATAGCTGGAATGCGGGACAAAACTGTCGTTCCGGTCAAGCTGTATGCGGTCTGCTTTCGTTCAGTACGAACCTCGCAGGTCTTCATAAGACACCATCGCATGCGCTCGATAAGCGGGTCTGCTCTGGAGACGTTCAAAATACCTGTCGAGATTTTTCAGTACGGGTCTGTCCCACGCAAGGCTGTAAAAACGGTGCAGGATATGACCACAGGATATGTCAGCAAACGTAAAGTCGTCTCCACCCAACCAAGGCCCATCAGCGATGCGATCATCTAGCATTTGTGCCAAAGCAATGAGCCTCTCCGACGCACTTGATAGTATCTGTGGATCACGCGTTGCCGGGTCTAGTCGGACGTCATAAACAAAAATTTCCAAGACAGCCTCAGTAAAGGTGCCCTTTCCCCATTCAGCCCAGGTATCAAGTGGCGCACGACGCTTAGGATCCCTTGGCCAAAACTCTTCGCTCCCATAGGCGGCGCAAAGATAACGAAGAATGGCTGCACTTTCGAACATCTGCATTTCGCCATCGACAAGCACAGGTACCCGGCCCATCGGGTTCATTGCCCGATATTCGGGAGTTGATGTTGATGCATGTCCGTGCCCGAAGTCCAAGCGTTCATGTTCCAGACCAAGTTCTCCGACCGCCCACATTACAAGCTGGACACTTGATGAATTTCTCCTCCCGTAGATCTTTATCACCCTGATGCTCCCACACAGAAATCAGCTTGGTGCTTGATAGCAGTCATTTGTGCATTATGCAGCACTGGTCAAAACGGACGTTTTCATGACCGTCGCTGCAAACCCCGACTGCGTGCGGGACAATCATGCGACTGCCCCGCTGAGTCACTACAAAAGGATGTCGTCCGCTGTCAGTTGCGCCAGTGTGAAGTTCTCGATGAACAGCACGTCGCCTCCGCCAAAGTCGAAGCGAACACCGCCGCTGCGTTCGGATGCGATAGACAGGGCTTCGTCCAAGTCGGCGAAACCGATGTCGATAAAATCGATCTTGTCTACGCCATCCTCGAAGTCGCGGACCCGGTCAAAGCCGCCACCGCCTGCGTCATTGTCATAGTAGACAAACGTGTCCTGAACACCGTCGAAGATGCCCGAGCGCCCACCGATCAAAGTGTCGTCCCCAGAACCGCCCATCAGGCGATCCTTGCCACCCTCGCCCAGCAGGAAGTCGTTGCCATCGCCGCCCATAAGCGCGTCATTACTACCGCCACCGCGCACATCATCATCACCAGCGCCGCCATCGATAGTGTCATTGCCGAGATTCCCGCGCAGCGCATCATCACCCGCATCGCCAAACAACATATCCGCGTCACGCCCACCATAGAGGAAGTCGCGATCATCTCCGCCATGCAGCACATCCGCCCCGGCCAGAGCGAACAGAGCGTCCGTACCAGCACCGCCAAACATGATGTCGTCACCGCTGCCGCCGACGATACGGTCGTCACCTTCGCCACCGTCGAACGTGTCGTTACCGCCTTTACCTTTGAGAATATCTGCACCGCTGCCACCGGAGAGATTGTTGTTGGACGCATCGCCAATCAGCCGGTCCTGATAGTCTGAACCAATTAGCCCTTCGATGCTGATGAGCGTATCAGTGCCCGCACCGCTGGTGTTGAGTCCCGTGAACGCGAGGTAAACGTTCACGCCGTCAACCGCGTCCTCATAGCTGGCGATATCCACGCCTGCGCCGCCATTGATCTCATCATCGCCAAGGCCACCGGCAAGGATATCGTCGCCGATATTGCCAAACAGCGTGTCATCCCCGGCACCGCCAAAGATCGTGTCGTCACCCGCGTTACCGCTGAGTGTATCGTCGCCGCTCTCTGCGTCGCTGGTTTCCAGAATGGTGTCGTTGCCTGCACCGCCCAGCACCACGTCACTGCCCAGACCACCATCGATGTCGTCGTCTCCATCACCGCCGCTGATCTCGTCCTCGCCGTCGTCGCCAAAGATGAAATCACCATCCGCACCACCGTCGAGCACGTCGTTTCCTGCCCCACCCGACAGCGCGTCGAACCCAGCACCACCCGTGATCCGGTCAATGCCATCGCCGCCACCAAGAATGTCGTCACCGTCTTGCCCGTCGATCACGTCGTCACCCGCTCCACCTTCGATGCGGTTGTCTTTTTCGTCACCAGTCAGCGTGTCCGCATGTTCGGACCCAAGCAGGTTTTCGATGAACAGATATTCATCCCCTTCGGCCGCAGCACCAGAGGTTACCCCGGTACCGAGGTTTACAGTCACGGCCGCCGCCGCACTGGCATAGCTTGCCGTGTCAGACCCTTCGCGCCCGTCAAGCCGGTCAGCGCCCAAACCACCTTCCAGAACGTTATCGAGTGTGTCACCGACAAGACGATCTGCAAAGTTGGACCCAATCAGGTTTTCGACGCCTGTCACGGAGCCAATCGACTGGTCGAACCCGTCTGTGTAGCTGTCAGTTCCAGAGGAGAACGCGCTGCCTTGCCCCGGACCTTCGCGCAGAAGCACGGTTATGGCATGCTCGGCAGCGGACAGATCGAACGTGTCGATGCCTTGCCCGCCGTCAATCGTGTCAAAACCCAGCCCATGGATAAACCGGTCGTTGCCATCGCGTCCGAACAGAGTGTTGCGGCCCAAGCTGCCGTTCAGGATATTGTCGCCGAGGTTGCCGGACAGCGTGTCATCGCCAAACCCACCGGTCACGTTTTCGACCCCGCTTACGCGAATTTTCCCTGCAGCCACAGTATCTTGTCGCCCGGTGATCGACAAATCGAACGTGATGTCGCCAAACTCGGCGGACTCGAACCGTGGATCAAAAGCAATCGTGTCGCGTCCGTCGCCGCCCTCGACGATATCATCGCCGCCATTGGTGCGGATCACGTCATCCCCGGCGGCTCCGTTCAGGTGATTGATGTCTCCGTCACCGGTCAGAAGGTCGTCAAATTGGGTACCTGTCGCGCTTTCAATGGCCGAGAAATTGACCAACGTTTGCGTCGTCGCGTTGTCATCAAAAGTTGGTCCGTTCGTTGTGCGTACATCGCCAAAGTCCAGCGCGATATCTACAGCTGAGCCAAAGTTGATGAAGTTCACCGCATCAAAGCCGTCGCCGCCATCCCAGGTGTCAAGACCGCCTTCATAGGTGAACAGATCATCGCCGCCTTCGCCATTGACGGTGTCGTCGCCTTGTCCGTCATTGAACAAGTTGTCCTCATCGCCACCAAAGATCGTGTCGTCAAAGTTGGAACCGATGAAGTTCTCGATGCTCTCAAAGAAGAATTCGGAGGTAACAGCATCGCCAAAGTCGATATTCGGGGCTTGTTCCGTGCCATCGGTCGACCCGACACCATCGCGCAGGAAGAACGCGGCAGTTTGAAGGCTCAGGTCAAGCGTATCAAAGCCGCTGCCGCCGTAGATCTCATCCGAGCCAGACAGGTAGCGGATCACATCCGCACCACCCAGACCATTGATGATGTCGTTGCCTGCGCCGCCTTCGATGATGTTGTCGAGCGCGTTGCCAAAGAGCAAGTCAGAGCCAGAGCCGCCGATCAAGCCTTCGATACCGGTCAAGACGTCGTTGCCATCGCCTTGGTCCAGATCAAAGCTTATGCCGTTGGTGTCCGCCGAGAAGTCGACCGTGTCAAACCCGGCGCCGCCGTCAAACAGGCTGATGGCAACGGTTGTGAAATCCTGAACGCCGACAAACACATCGTCGCCCGCACCGCCGTAAAGCTCGTTCTGCGCACCCAGACCGCCAGTGATCACATCATCCCCGCCGCGTCCGTCAAAGTAGTTCAGGAAGCTCGCATCGCCGTCTTTGCCGACAAAGCGGTCGGCAAAATCAGTGGCACGCACGCCTTCGATATCAGTCAGCGCCGCGATGTCATTCAGGGTCCGTCCAGACAAATCCCCTGTGCCGTTGGATTGCACGACGTTCGAACCAGCCGACAGATCGACAGAGATCGCGCCGGTGTGAAAGTCGAAATGCACGAAGTCGATGCCCGCGCCACCGTCGAACGAGTCAAAGCCACCGAAATAGCCAAAGACGTCCGTGTCCGCACCACCGGTGAAGCTGTCATCGCCCCAACCGCCCAGTGCGAAATAGATGTTGAGCAGCGTGTCCTGCCCCACCTCTGCGCCAGTCACAACGCCATCTGGGCCCGACGTATCAACCGTGATGCCTTGCGTGGTCTTGCGATAATCCGCGATATCGACGCCCGCTCCACCGTTGAGGATGTCTGTCCCCAGCCCACCGGTCAGGAAGTCATCGCCATCCTCTCCATAAAGTTCATCATCATTGGCCCCACCGTGCAGCGCATCATTGCCGCGACCGCCAAAGAGGAAGTCATTGCCGATCCCACCAAAGATGCGATCATTGTCCGGCAGGTCTGTGATCAGTCCCAGACCGTCACCCCGGATAACGTCATCCCCGGCGCCGCCAATTAACAGGTCATTGCCCGCATTGCCGAACAGTTGGTCATTTGCGCCACGACCTTCGAAACGGTTGTCTTCTTCGTCGCCATAGACCGTGTCATTCAGGTCCGTGCCGATGATGTTCTCTACGTCGCTCAGAACATCCAATGCGCCAAACGTGTCGAGCGCTAGATCAAAGGTCGAGGGCAGAAACAGGCTTGGTGCCAGAACCGTACCACTCAGATCAACAAAGATAGCGTCAGAGCCCGTTTCCTGACTGTAATCAACCGTGTCGATGCCGGTATCACCTGTCAGCCCGTCCGAACCCTCGCCGCCCACAAGGATGTCATCTCCATCACCTGCGTTGAAGATATTCTCGCCCGCCGTACCGATCAGCACATCACCAAAGTCAGAGCCAACGGCGTTTTCTACGTTGGTGACTTTCGCAATCGCGATCTCTTCAAGGTCAGGGTCAAATGTGTCCGTCAGAGTGGTTGTGACGCGACCCGAACCGCCCAGATCGATTTTCACCCCATGTTCAAAGTTGGAGAACGCCGTGGTGTCGTTACCAGCACCGCCATCAAAGATGTCGAACCCACCCGAGAACAGGTGCGTGTCATCACCGTCTTCCCCGATCAGGACATTGCGCCCACGCCCCCCGTTGAGAACGTCATTGTCCGCCCCACCGTAGAGCATGTCATCGCCAAGACCGCCGAACAGTTGATCATCGCCCTCGTCGCCATAGACCTCGTCATCACCTTCTTCGCCATCGACAATGTCGTTGCCATCGCCGCCTTCGATTTCATCGTTGTCAAAGCCGCCGTAAACACGGTCATCACCTTCTTCACCGGCCAGGTAGTCTTCGCCGCTGCCGCCATAGAAGGTGTTATCGGTGTGATCGCCGACGACTGCGTCATCGAAATCCGTGGCGTAAATCTGTTCGATCCCAATCAGGATGTCGCCTTCTGCATCTCCACCAAAGTTTTGTTTGGCTTCAAGATCGACAATGACTCTTTCTGTGGATCCCAGATAGGACACACCATCGGACCCAAGACCGCCATCGATCACATCCGAACCGGCGGACCCCATGATCACGTCGTCGCCTTCGCGGGCTTCGAACTGGTCGGAGTTGGCTGTTTCGCCTTCTAGCGTATCGTTCTCGGTGGTGCCCTTCAGCGCATCGCCCACAATACGAACGGTACCTGTTGCGGTGCTTGGCGTATGGAAGAAGCTCGCTGTGTCAGAGGCCGAAAACTCGAAATTGAGGCCGGCGAGTTCACCATTCGAGAAGTAATCCTTGATCACCACAAAGGTCGACTCGTCCGCGTCTACGTTTTCGCCAGCGATTTGCAAATCATTGCCTGCTTCAAAGAAGGACAACTGAGCACGGGTAAAGCCGTCAAAGTGGACGCGACTGCCAGCGTCAAATTCGCCACCAATCACGGTTACACCACCCAACCCACCGAGGATGACATACGTATCATCACCTGCGCCACCAGAGAGCAGATCGACTTCTTCGTTGTAGGACACAAGGAAATCGTCACCCAGACCGCCAACCAGCGTCGAACTGCGCGTGCCTGCCACCAGCACATCGTTTTCGTCGCTGCCGGTGATATCCACGTGGTCTACATCCACAGCCACAACCGAATACAAGGTCGTGGGCGTGCTGTACTTATAGAATTGGTGGAAGCCCTCTGTTTGCAGTTCTGCCAGTAGCCCATCAAAGGCCGCAACACTTAGATCGCCATCCGCGTTCTGGATCACGTCACCGCCAAACCCACCAAACTCGTTAGCGGCTCCAAAGCCCATGGCTGCATTAATGCCGCCTGCGCTCACCAAGCCGCCAATATTCAACGTATCATGCTCACCCTCACCGAAGAACACGCGGTCCACGCCGCCCGTATGCACATAAGTGTCGTCCCCGGCGCCCGCAAAGAAGTTGTCCGAGCCAAGACCACCGTCGAAATAGTCGTCTCCGTCACCACCGTCGACGTAGTCCGACCCACGCCCGCCGATGACTTCGTCATTGCCGCCGCCAAGTCTGACAGCGTAGCTTTCAAACCCGGCCAGCACAGTACCTTGCCCAACAGCAAACTGCTGACCATTTTCGCCGCGTGCAGAAAAGTACAGGTCCTCATCAAAGGCCGAGAAATCCCCAGCGAATTTGTCAAAGTCATTGCCGCTGTCCGCTTCGCCGCCGACATAGCCTTCGCCGCCCTGATAGAAGACGATGTCATTGGCCTGATCGCGCGCGGCGATATCAACCACTTCAACATTGCTGTAGGTGACGCTGTGATCGCCGTAGTCATAGGTAATCGTCTTGGCTGAGCCATCCGCAATGGCTGAGGCAATATTGATAAGGGTCCCGCCAGCAGTGGTATTGGACACGCCAGACTCGCTGAAGAACGCATCGCCATTTTCGTCGCGCGCAATCACACGGTTCAACCCGGTGCTTCCGCTGGTGTGACCAATCACCAGATAGTCCGTGCCGTCACCGCCATCAATCGTGTCGTCACCTTCGCCCATGTAGTAAAATACGTCTTTACCCGCGCCACCGTTCAGCGTGTTAATCCCGCCGTGGCCCATCAGGATGTCCGCGCCGCCGCCGCCGTCGAAATGGTCATCCAGCGCACCACCGATCAGCCGGTCGTTGGCCGTCCCCGCCAGCAGAACCGCCCGTTCCACGCCAGAAATGGCGATCCCGTTGGTCAGCGTCACCCCTTCGGCTGAGCCTGCGCCAATGTCTGCATTCAAATCCAGTTGGATGCCGACACTCTGATCCGAAAAGTCAGCGGCAAACACGTCGATATCATTGGCGCCTTCGCCGCCGTGATATTCGGTCCCGCCCAGATACATCAGCAGGTCGGCCTGCGTGTCAGACCCGTGGATGTCGATATGTTCAAATCCTATGGCCTGCGCGACCCCTTGCGAGGATTCCCACTGAACTTGCAGGATCCCGTCGTTGTCGCGCATGTCACCGGCGAACCCGATGGCCTCCAGCAGCGTGGCACTGCTGTCAAAGGCGAAATAGAAGGGATCAGACCCGGCGGGTAAAACGCCTGTTTCGTTGGCAAAGGTCAGCCGCAAGCTTATATTTTCGGTGCCGTCCGCCTCGATCAGCAGCATGTCGTCACCCGCGCCGCCGTCGATGAAATCGGCGCCATCCACGGCCCACTTGGCCACGTCGTTCCCGGCCTTGGCAAAGATGACATCGCGCACGGTGTCGTCCCCACCGTAAAGAACATCATCGCCCAGATCGCCACCGTCGAGGTAATCCTCAAACGCGCCGCCGATCAGAACGTCGGAATCCTTCGTGCCATAGATGTCAAAACGCTCGAAATTGTCGATACGGATATTGCCAAAGAACCCGCCGCCCTCGGCCCCGTTGATATAGGCCCCTCCTTCGATTGGATTGCCGTTCAGGCCATTAAAGACCTCGAAATCCGCCGCGAAGGTATCCGTGCCCAGCCCGCCATCATAGCTTGTGCCGCCGGTAAAGAAGACAAGGTCGTTGGCGTCATGCCCGCCATCCAGCACGTTCAGGAATTCAATATCCGAGAACAGCAACACACCGCCGCCCTCGACGTCGCCATTGAGCAGGAACAGACGGCTGGAACTTGCGGATAGGTCGGAATCGTCAATTGTGGACCGCGCTTCCAAACTCGGATAGAGCGAGAAATACGCCGTCGACAGCGCCGAAATCTGGGCGTGTGTGGCGTCGAACCCGATGCCTTCTCCGCCAAAAACGGCACCTTCAGACGAATTGGGAACCACCTCATAGCGCAATCCACCATCGCCGGTCGAGATATAGGCGTGGTCGGTGCCCGTCCCTCCACTGAGGAAGTCCACGAAATCTTCGCCACCTTGCGAAATGTCGTAGGTCAGCACATCATCCCCGGCACCCAGCAGGACGAAATCCTGATGGGTGTCGGCCACGATGTCCACGATGTCATCACCGCCGGACGTGGCGATGTAATCCTGATCGTATCCCGTTGATATGTTGTCGTCTTCGTTGCCTGTCACGATGGCCAGCGATTCAACATTCAACACATTGATCTTTTTGCCCGCGCCAAGATCCAGTTCAGTGCCTTGCCCGCTATCTACGGCTTCGCGGAAATCCCAGTTGATGGCGACATCGGCAAATCCGCCCGTCAGGAAGTTGGCCGCAAACACATCGCGTTCGCCCACGCCTTGCCCGCCACCGTCAAAGAACGTGGCATCATCGCCAATCATCAACAACGCATCGCCCTGTGCACCGCCAGTGACATTGACCGAAACATTTGTTTCCAGCGAGTTGAAGGAGAACCCTTCGACCTGGAAATAAGTCACTCCGGCATTCTGAACTGTGGGCGTTATCTCTCCCAAAGACCGCGCCCAGTCGGTGGTTTCTTCCAGTGCATCCAACCCGTTCGATACCCCTGTGCCCACGGCAACTAGACGTCCGGGTCCTGACACGCTTTCATCATCAACGCGGATCGTCACAAGGCTGCCGTCATCCGTATCCAGCGTGGCGACATTGTTGTTCACCGCTTCCCAGATAAACATCTGCTTGCCCGCATCACCGGTCAGATCAACTGTTCCCGCACCAGACGCAACTGTCGGATCAAAGCCCAGTTGCGAAAACTCGGCTTCGGTCGCGGCCTTGTTCTTGAGGAACGCTTGAGCAAAGGCATAAAGCTCTTGTTCGGCCCCCTGTTGGCTGCGGTCCCAACCGTCCGGGACGACCTCGGAATAGAATACTGAATACACATCCGATTGCGTGTTGAACGCGTCATCCGCCAGCTTGAACGTGTCCTCGAAAAAGTTGCCGAAGTCGAAGTTGAACCCGTCTTCGGGGAATTCGATCTCTGCCAGTGGACCAAAGGAGAACCGCAGCGCGGACGGCACCCACGCCCCGCTCAGGTTCCCGGCGAGGACTGTGACCGTGATCGATGCGCTCAGGCCAATACCGACACCATGGAAGAATTCAGCTTCCCCAATGGAATAGGTCGCAGTGATGTCGTCCTTCCCGATCCCGCTCGCCGGGGCATCGAGGCTCAGACTGAGGGAGCTTTGCCCCGCCAATCCGATATATCCGGTTTCCGTATCGCCCGTTGTGGCGGATTCCAGTTCGACCTTCAGATAGGGCGTGATCCCATCCGTGCCCGAGATATCGAGCCGAACATCTTCGGTCACGACCAAACCGGCAGAGGCAGTCACATCCAGCAGCGTGAAGTTGAAATTGATCTTGCCCGCTGGGATTTGCGAGACGAAATCATGCGGATCAAACGTATGCTCCGCAAAGACCACGTCGCCCAGGAACCGCGCCACCGCCTTGACCGGCGGCAGCGGGATCTTGTCCAGCAAGCGCACCAGAAGCGCGTCCACATCGGCTTCCAGTTCAAGGAATTTGGTGTCTGAAAACCCGTCACCTTCGACAATGGTGGACCCGGTCGAGGCCGCTTCGATATTCGCGCCTGTGGGCAAACGGCCCGTTAGTTCGACGCCTTCAGTCAGTTCGATGGTGAACAACGGCGTCAACGGATCGACAGAGAACAGCGAAATGCGTTCTTCAAGGCTGACAAAGGACACATCGCCCAGATTGATGTCTTTGAACGGGTTGATAAGTGTGATGTCTCGCAGTCCCGCGCTCATCTCCACGATCAGGTCCAGTCCGGCCCCGATGGGTACGTCTTCGTCCAGCGAATTGGCAAAGCCGACCGTTTCGATGGTGGCATTGGACACTTCGACGTCGCTGTAATCCCACGTGAAGGTGATCTGGCTGGATGGATCAAAACTTCTCGTCGGAACCGCGCCATCGAAATCCACCTGCAGGTCGATGTCATAGCCCGCCGTGAAGCTGCCCCCGTCCCCAAGGTTCGCGTAGGCCTGCAACCCGAACTTCGCACCGGCATAGAATGTTGCGGACGCGCCGAAGCCAAGGAACGTGCCAGTATCGAAAGGTTTAATGTATTCGCCGGGGTTCCAAAGTAGACTGTCCCCGGTGTCCACACGAAGCTCCGTCGCGGCCCCCGGTGTCCAAAGCGATTGACGATCTTCTGTGACAAAACGGAGTGAGGAGTTCTGGGTCGCCATGTGCGAAACCACCTTTCAAAGAATTCAATGAAAACGCGAACTTGAAAAATGGCGAAAATCAAAACGCAGCGCGTGCTCACGAGCTTCACGCTATTGCTAACCATCGCAAGGCACTGTGATGCGGATCACAGGGCTGACACAAAACTTATTGCGAATTCCACTACTTACGGTGGAGAGCGCTGCACTTTAGTGCACACTTCGCCTGAGTCCCGGCACGAAAAAAGCCCCGACGCGGGTCATGCGCCGGGGCTGGTTTCCTGTGCGATTCCTGTTGTGATCAGGACGTATGATGTACCTCTTGCAGGCCGTAGACCGGCGTTGGAATGCCCTCCATCCGCGCCTTGATCTGCAGCGACAGGAACTGCGAATAGTGCCGCGATTGGTGCAGGTTTCCGCCATGCATCCACAGGTTCGGCACCTGCGTGGGCTTCCACATATTGCGCTGCTCGCCTTCCCACGGACCGGGGTCCTTGGTGGTATCCGACCCAAGCCCCCAGCATTTGCCAAGGCGGTCGGCCGTCTCTTGCCCCATCAGGTCCGCGACCCAGCCATTCATTGAATTGTACCCCGTGGCATAAACCACAAGGTCCGCGTCAAGGTGGGTGCCGTCGTCAAGGATCACGCCGGTTTCATCCAAGGACGTCACCTGCCCGCGTTTCAGCTTGATCTCTCCGTCGATGATCAATTGGCTGGCACCCACATCGATGTAGTATCCCGAGCCGCGCCGCAGATACTTCATGAACAACCCGCTGTCATCATCCCCCCAGTCGAGCCAGAACCCAGCCTTTTCCAGCCCATCATAGAATGCCTTGTCCTGTTCCTTCATCGCGGCATAAGCCGGGATCTGGAACTCGTGCAGGATCTTGTAGGGCAGCGAGGCAAAGATCAGGTCGGCCATTTCGGTCGTCACACCCGAAGCCACCGCGCGTTCGGAATACAAATCCCCCAGCCCGATCTCCATAAGAGTTTCAGAACGCACGATATGGGTGGAGGACCGCTGCACCAACGTGACAAATGCATCCGCCTCCCAAAGTGCGCCGCAAAAATAATGGGCTCAGTTGTTGGAGCCGACCACAACGCC
>CAZDXI010000062.1:0-12869 GCA_964509095.1 uncultured Rhodobacterales bacterium | reverse complement strand
CGGGGCGGTTGCTCCTTCGGCACTGGTATGGTCAACCAGTTCTCCCGCGTACGATCTTGCACGGACAGTAGACCGCAAAATTCATCTGCGTCAATCCTGTTTGCTGACTTGACGTGACCTTGCGGTTTGCGCAGTCCTATCGCCTATGACGCACCCACATTTCTTCGGCTATGGCAGCCTCGTGAATCGTGCCACGCATGACTATCCCAATGCCCGCAAAGCCCAAGCTCGTGGATGGCGACGCGCTTGGGTGCATACGGCTTCGCGCGAGTTTGCCTTTCTCAGCGTGATCCGCGCACCGGGTCATCAGATCGCCGGTCTGATGGCAGAAGTCCCGAATGCAGACTGGGAGGCACTCGACGCGCGCGAATACGCATATGACCGCGTTCTGGATAGCGACAACATCGATCACGATCACCCAGCGCAGCCAGACATCGCGATTTACCAAGTCCCAGATACCGCGCAATCAGGTGTGACCGAGACGCACCCAATCCTGCTCAGCTATCTTGATGTTGTGTTCCAAGGCTATATCCAAGAATTCGGAACTGCTGGCGCCGAAGCTTTCATCGCGACAACAGACGGCTGGAACGCGCCAATCCTGAATGACCGAGCCGCACCAATTTACCCGCGTCACCAGATGCTTTCGACCTCTGAACGGTCTTTTGTGGACAACGCCTTGCTCAGTCTTGGCGCAGACACATTCATGCGCGATTGATCCCGGCATAGGCACAATAGCCCGCCGCGTGCGGAGAAAACATGTCTTGGCGCGTCAGCGCCGCAATTTGATAGCAGGCTTAGGCGCGGGCGCGGATGGTTTGCAGCAAGGGCATCAACGCGCTCATGTCTGGGCCATGATCCATGCCGGTCAGCGCCTTTCGCAGGGGCATGAACAAACCGCGCCCTTTGCGCCCCGTCGCCTCTTTCACAGCACTCGTCCAGCTTGACCAGCTGGCCTCGTCATAAGGTCCATCCGGAAGAAGTGTCAGCGCCTCGGCCACGAAATCGGCATCCTCTGCGTCGACTACCGGATCTGCTCCGTCCTGACACAGGGCCCACCAGTCTTTGAGATCATTCAACGTCTCGATGTTGTCCCGGCACACGTTCCAGAATGCCTCTGCCATCGCGTCCGGCACGCCCAAAGCCGCGACATCCTCAGCAACATCTGCCAGGGGCAGAGCCTGCAAATACCGGCCAGTCAATGGATACACATCCTGCACGTCGAACTTCGTTGGGGCGGAGCCAAACTTCGTGATGTCATACCCGTCTATCAACTCGCCCATGTCTGTACGCAGCTCGACCGGATCGCTCGACCCCAACCGCGCCAACAAAGACAAGAGCGCCATCGGCTGTACACCAGCCTCGCGCAGGTCACGCAACGCCAGAGTTCCAAGGCGTTTGGACAACGCTTCCCCTTGCGGACCCGTCAGTAGCGAATGGTGCGCAAAATTTGGAACGGTCCCGCCCAGTGCCTGAATGATCTGGATTTGTGTGGCCGTGTTTGTCACGTGATCAGAGCCGCGCACCACATGTGTCACGCCCATTTCTGTATCGTCCACCACGGACGCGATCGTATAAAGCACCTGCCCGTCCGCCCGGATCAGCACAGGATCAGAAACCGAAGCCGCATCAATCGACACATCTCCAAGGATTCCATCCGTCCATTCAATCCGTTCGTGATCCAGTTTGAAGCGCCATACACCATTGCCGCGCTCAGTGCGCATCGCGTCTTTGTCGGCGTCCGACAGGTCCAGCGCCGCGCGGTCATAGACAGGTGGCTTGCCCATGTTCAGTTGTTTTTTGCGCTTCAGATCCAATTCAGTGGGCGTCTCGAACGCTTCGTAAAACCGGTCCATCTCACGCAGCTTGTCCGCTGCAGCCGCGTATTGATCCAGCCGCGTTGACTGATGTTCAATCCGGTCCCAGTGCAACCCAAGCCATTCCATGTCCTGCTGGATCGCGTCGACATATTCCTGTTTGGAGCGTTCCGCATCGGTATCATCAATTCGAAGGATGAACGTACCTCCCGATTGGCGCGCAATCAGGAAGTTCATCAAGGCAGTCCGCAGGTTGCCCACATGCAAATATCCAGTGGGAGAAGGCGCGAAACGGGTGGTGGTCATGACAGTCTCCGTGGGGAACTCCGGCCACTTGTCACAGGGGCGCAGATTTGTCCAGAACCCGCGCTTCCGCGACATGTACCACACCCCAATCCAGGGGTGTGGTGGAAGCCGCAACCAAATCGCACCTTGGTCTATGGTCCCGGGCGATCGCCCATCATGCCGCGCACCTCATTTGTCATCCTTTTCTGCGCAAGCCAGCACAGGACGACAGATACCTCTTGCACCCGAAGGTAGGCCTCTTGTGCGGTTTGACCAGTTTCGGGACCTCCCGCATTTGTGACAGCGCCAGACGTGACACTGCATCCCGAGGCGCTACCTGTCGTAGAATAGACAGCGCAGGAGGACTTAAGACCATGACAGATCACGCCCCATTTACACGTCGAAGCCTGTTGGCAGGCGCCGCAGCAATGCCCCTTGCGATGACCGCAGGTCGCGCATCCGCTGGCGCCCCTCTGGTGGGAGCGTCAACGCCACAATTCATGCGCGTCAAGCTTGGTGCGTTTGATGTGACCAATATGCTTGTCGGCGGACGCACAGTAGAAGAGCCGCAGAACATCTTCGGTATGAATGTGGACGCTGATACGTTTTCCGCCGCGTCTGAAACGGCTGGGATCCCGGCGGACAAGGTCCAGTTCTTCTTTACGCCGCCCATTGTGAATACGGGCGAACAACTGATCCTGTTTGATACGGGCCTGCAAGGCGCGGGCACGGCAGCCGCACTGGCTGCTGCAGGATATACTCCGGATCAGGTGGATATCGTGGTGCTGACTCACATGCATGGAGATCACATCGGCGGATTGATGACGGACGGCGCGCCGACTTTCCCGAATGCTTCTTATGTGACGGGTCGGGTGGAATTCGACGAATGGGCCAAACAGGGCAATGAGCGCTTCGACACTGTCGTTAAGCCATTGGGCGACCAGATGACTTTCCTTGAAGACGGTGGTTCCGTCGCCTCTGGCGTCACCGCAGTAGCGGCGTTCGGTCATACGCCCGGTCACATGACGTACATGCTGGAATCCGAGGGTCAGCAGATGCTGCTCGGTGCGGATTTTGCCAACCACTACGTCTGGTCGCTGGCGCATCCTGATTGGGAGGTGAAGTTCGACATCGACAAAACCGCTGCGGCTGCGACCCGGGTGCGCATCCTCGACATGCTGGCCGCCGACAAGATCGCGTTCTCTGGCTATCACATGCCGTTCCCGGCCTTTGGCTATGTGGACAAGCACGACGGCGGGTACACGTATGTGCCGCATACGTATCAGTTGTTGATGGGCTAACTTCGGTGGATAGGCGCGCCCGTTTTGGAATTTACGGCGGGGGCGCCTAAGACTTGCACGTCAACTGCTTGTCGATGTCAGCCGCGATATCTTCTGGCCGGACCCGAAGATAAGTTGTGTTGATCACAAAAAATGGACTGACGCGCCCCAAGGACCTGAGGCGAAACCAAGCGCTTTGTCGCGCCCAAAATGCGCCAGGGTCACTGAGCTTTACTGCGACACCATGGCCTTTGTGAAAACTCCTGGCCTCGACACCATCGATCTCATCCCAAGACAAGGACGGTGTGCAGTAACCCGACAAGCCTTGCCCATCTATGCGCAAGCCGACAGGTCGGCGAATGGCCAGTCCCAAGCCAAAAACAGCAAGCCCGCCGCAGACCACCAAACCCATCAAAATCACCAAATCAACGGAGTCGAACACCCGCGCGTCAGGAACAAACAGCGCCATATACACACGCCACACCATCACCAGCGCAAATGGGATTGTGCACACTGCCATGATCGCACCTCCCATGGCGAGCTGTACAGGCTTGATCGGATATCTTCGTACCAGTTCTTGCTGCATGAACGTCGGAAGGTGCAACAACGTGGCTTCAGCCGGGCGCCGGAATGGCAATATACGGGCAGGGCTTTTTGGATTACTAAAGCGCGCCGCGCGGCTTATCGCGGGTTTTGGAGTCGGCTAGATGCGTTTCGAGAAGCTGCACGACTTCGGCGGCATCCATTGACAGCAGGTCTGTATCAGACTGTATCCGGTAACTCATGACACCGGCCTTGTGATGTTGCGACACTTGTCGCTTGGTCTTGTGTCGTTCTGCCCCGATCACACTCAAACGAATGGTCCAAGCGTCTGTATTCTCCGCGCGTTCCGTCACCTCAAAACCGGCAATATCGCTCCATTCCAAAGGGAATTTAAGGATGTAGCCAGACAACCCTTGGTCGTCGATTCGCAAAGCCACAGGCCGTTTGACCATCAAACTGATTGCTTTGACAACACTGTAGGCTCCAACAGTGATCAACGCACAAAAGAACAAAATGACACTTGGGGAAGGTTGGCCCGTGTCAGACCCAGTCATATGGAAGATTACGATTCCGAAACACAAAAGGGCAGTAAACCAGACGTGTTTTGTGCTCACCTTAAATCGTAGAATGCGTGACTCAACTGCCATCCCGCCACCGGTTCACAATCGGATACCGCCGATCGAGCCAGAAGGCGCGCTTGGTCAGGCGCGCGCCGGGAGCGGATTGGTGGCGTTTGTATTCGGAGATGTAGATCAACCGCTCCACCTTGCGGGCCACATCCGCATCAAACCCGGCGGCAACGCAATCGGCGATAGATCCGTCCTGATCGACCAGAATGTCCAGCATGGCGTCCAATTCGGGATAATCGGGCAGGCTGTCACTGTCTTTTTGATCCTCGCGCAATTCGGCTGAAGGTGGCTTGGTGATGATGCGATCCGGGATGACCTCTCCGCCCGGGCCCATCATCCAATCCCGGTGATTGGCATTGCGCCAGCGGCAGGTTTCGAACACCCGCATTTTGTATAGATCCTTGATCGGGTTATACCCGCCCGCCATATCGCCATAGATCGTGGCATAACCCACAGCGACCTCGGACTTGTTGCCAGTGGTCAGCAGCATCTCACCGAATTTGTTGGACAGTGCCATCAGCAGCAATCCGCGCAACCGGGACTGGATGTTTTCCTCAGTCAAACCTTCTTCGGTGCCCTCAAAAAGCGGGGCTAAAGCGTCTGTCACGGCCACGCGGGGACCAGAGATCGGCACGAAGTCATACCGTGCACCAAGCGCATTTGCGCAGGCTTTCGCGTCTTCCAGCGATGCGTCGGACGTGTATTCCGAAGGCAGCATCACGCAACGCACATTGTCCGGGCCCAGCGCATCCACGGCAATCGTCGCCACCAGAGCCGAGTCTATACCGCCCGACATGCCCAGAAGCACCTGCTTGAACCCGGTTTTGCCCATGTAGTCGCGCAAGGCTGTGACCATAACGCGGTAATCTTGCTCCCAAGCGTCGGGATGCTTGGCGATCTCTTCGGGCAGGATGCGCCAGCCGTCCGGTCCGCGTTCCAAATCCACATGGCGCACGATTTCGTCAAAGACCGGCCATTTGAACGCAAGCTCTCCACCAGGATTCAACCCGAATGAGCCGCCATCAAAGACCTGATCGTCTTGCCCACCAATCATGTTGAGGTAAATCAACGGCAATCCCGTTTCGACGACACGGGACACCATGTGGTTCAACCGGGTATCGAACTTGTCACGGTAATAGGGCGAACCGTTCGGCACGAGCAGGAACTCAGCGCCGGTTTCCTCCAGCGTTTCAGAGACTTCCGGGTGCCATGCGTCTTCGCAGATTGGTGAGCCTACGCGGGTATTGCCCACACTGTAAGGGCCGCCAAGCGGGCCGGGATCAAAGATCCGCACTTCATCGAACACGGTTTCATTCGGAAGATTGTGCTTCAGCACGCGGCTGACGATCTTGCCACCTCGGCAAATCAAGTATGCGTTGAACAGCTCCGCGCCTTCGGTCCACGGGCTGCCAATCGCAAGCGTTGGGCCATCGGCACACTCTGCCGCCAGATCTTCAACCGCCTTCATTGCCGCTGTATGAAATGCAGGCTTCATCACCAAATCCTGCGCGTTGTAGCCCGTGATGAACATCTCCGGCAGGGCAACCATGTCAGCGCCTGCGTCCCGGCCTGCCTCCCAGGCTGCTTTGGCCTTTGCTGCGTTGCCCGGGATGTCCCCGACGGTCGGGTTCATCTGCCCCAAAGTGATGCGAAAGCGTTCGGCCATGTGCCTGTCTCCTGAACTTAGCTTTCATTTAGCAGATCGGCACCGGGATAAAACCCACCCGCGACTATGCGCCCGATACGCAATCGTGATCCTGCCCCCTGTCCTGTTTGTCATTGCGAGCGTGAAGATGTTGGCCTAATCTTTTTGCAATAATGATGAATGGGGAAATCGATGCGCCGCGCTGTCTCAACTCTCTGCTTTGTTGCCATGTGTGCCTCACCAGTTCTGGCACAGGACGGGAATGTCCAAACCAAGCAATATGATGATGGTGGGATTTACGAAGGAACCTTCAAGGGCGGCCTGCAACATGGTCAGGGAACGTACAAGCTTCCCAACGGGTACGAATACACCGGCGAATGGGTTGAGGGCAAAATCCGCGGACAAGGCGTTGCTCGCTTTCCGAACGGGTCTGTCTATGAAGGCAGTTTCGATGAAGGCAAACCGCATGGCTTCGGCAAGATCACCTTTGCCGACGGCGGCACCTATGAAGGCGACTGGGTCGAAGGTGAAATCACCGGACAAGGCATCGTACTGTATGCAAATGGGGTGCGGTTCGAAGGTGGCTTCCGTCAAGCCAAGCACCACGGCAAGGGCGTCATGCAATCCCCGGGCGGCTATGAGTACAAGGGCGACTGGGTAGACGGCATCAAGGAAGGTCGCGGCGTGATCACCTATCCGGATGGCGCCGTCTATGATGGGGATGTCCGCGCCAACGTAAGAGACGGATCCGGCACGCTGACTATGCCTGACGGACTGGTTTACACCGGGACGTGGAAAGATAATCAGATCGACGGTTCTGGCACGCTGACCCAACCGAACGGCGATGTGTACGAGGGCGCGCTGGTTGCTGGTCAACGGCAGGGCACAGGCCGCGTCGTATATGCCAATGGTGACGCCTACGAAGGTGATTTCGCCGACGATCGCCGCCACGGGCAAGGCACGTTCACGGGATCAGACGGCTATGTTTATGTCGGCAACTGGGTCGCTGGGAAAATCGAAGGAGACGGCAAAGTCACCTACCCGGATGGATCCATCTATGCAGGTCAGTTCCGCGACGACCTAGCCGAAGGCAAAGGCAAAATCACATACCCTGACGGCGCTACCTATGAAGGCGATTGGGTCGCAGGCGTTATCGAAGGCGAAGGCACGGCGACTTACCCCAATGGCATCACCTACACCGGTGGTTTCAAAGAAGCCAAGAACCATGGTCAAGGTTTGATGACCTATGACGACGGATACAAGTTCGAAGGCGAGTGGAAAGAAGGCAAGCGCCATGGTGCAGGTGTTGCGACATACCCTGATGGCACAGTTTATACAGGCAACTTCCTTGACGGTCAGCGCCATGGCCAAGGCATGATCACCTTGCCGAGCGGCTTCAAATACGAAGGCGCGTGGGAGAACGGCCAGATTTCCGGTCAGGGCGTCGCAACCTACGCCAACGGAGACGTCTATGAAGGCGAATTCGTCAACGGCAAACGCTCTGGCAACGGAACCATGAGGTATGCATCCGGTCAGGAAGCCACCGGAGATTGGGAAAACGGTGCGTTGACGGACGGCGGGTAACGTCGACCAAAGCTACCGGCCTTTTGAACGCGCGCGTGACGCGTCAGGCGCTTTGCTCCCCTGACCTCTGCTTGAAAATCGCCCAAGCGATCCAGAGGGTGGCGTTCAATCCAAGCACCGACAAGATCGCCGGTGTGGGGTTTTCAACCGAGCTGATCGATCCCGCATAAGCGGCAATCGCCACGTAGGGCAAAGTCCCGATGGAAAAGAACGTGCAATAGCGCGAAAACGGCATACGTGTCGCCCCGGCCATGCAGGCGGACACTTCTGTCACAATCGGCACGGCTCTGGACAACATGATGATGACCGGACCGCTCGTCTCGAAAGAGGCTGCCAATGCCTCGCGATCGTCCTGGTGCCTGACCAGAAATGCAATCGCGCTTTGCCCCCAGATCCGGCTGATCCCGTATCCCGAAAAGGCCGCCAGACACATACCGGCCAACGCCGTCGCTGCACCCGTCGGGAACCCCAGAAAATACCCCGCCAAAATGGTGATTGTCAGCGTCGGTACGGCGACAAACAGGTCGGCAAACAGCAACAGGATGACAAGACCAGCGACGATTACCGGGTCAACTTGCCCGGCCCAATCCAGCCAGTTCCGAACATTTTCAACGGTCAGGATGCCCAGCACACGCCCGACAACAAAGGTCAATGCAAACAATGCCCCCAGAATGACCATTACTTTGATAAGGGATTTCATGTCTCAGGCCGCCTTCATGATCCGATTTGCAACACTTGGCGCAATCCGTTGAATGAGCCGCAAGACTTTCACTTTGCCGATGTCGATATTGGTGCGTGATGAGGAGAGACCCTCAATGATGTCGCGCGCGGCCACCTCAGGGGGCAGTTTGCCGCGCCCCCGGCCCTTAGTCATGGCGGTGTCGACCAAAGGCAGGAACACCTGCTTCACGCCGACCGTGCTGCTCTCCAATTGATAGGCCAGCGATTGCGAAAATATGTTCAGAGCACCCTTGGTCGCGCAATAGACCGCCGAATCCGCCTTTGGCGCCAAAGCCAGACCGGAATTTACATTCACAATCAGAGCCTTGCGGGACTGCATCAGGTTCGGCAACAACAGATGCACAAGCGCGCATACGGAGGTGAAATTCACGTCGATTTCCCGCTGAATGCTCTCATATCGAAAGTCTGCATCTGTAAACCGGGGCGTGTTTTGCACCGCTGCGTTGTTGATCAGAAGGTCAATCGGCCCGCACGCCGACGCCAGCGCATCCGCCGCGCGTTCCACCGCCTTAAGGTCCGATAGGTCGGCCTCATAAACCGCAACATCCGGAAAGGTTCGACGCAAATCGCACAGACCTGACGAGGGCCGCGCGATGATCGACAAGCGGTTATTCGGTGCAAGCTGGCGTACCAGTTCCAACCCTATTCCGGAGGCTCCCCCCGTGATGACAACATGTTTGTTCTGGATTTCCATCCCATAACTCCTGTATTTCAGCGAACTGGGCCCACGCTAGCGGGATGGCGGGGCTGTGAAATTAACCCGGATTAAAACGCATGAAATTAAGTGACTTCATCGCGACGCACGGCAAGCCGCTGAAAAAAAGTGCTGGTGACCATCTGTTTCGACAAGGCGATCAGGATAGAGCGCTGTATGTCGTGAAAAGCGGGTTGTTGAAGGCGTATTATCTGTCCGAAGACGGCAAGGAGAATATCAAATCCTTCATTCTGCCTGGCGGGACAATCGGAAGCCTTGCGGCGGGGTACCAAAAGGAGTGTTGCACCTTCAGCCTCGTGTGCATGGAAGAATGCGACCTTCTCTCAATGCCCTTCAAGGCGGTGTACGACGCCAGCCGAACAGATATCGAGATGTGCACGGATATCGTCGATTTTCTGATGAGCTATGGCAGCCGCAAGGAACTGCGCGAGTATGAGTTGTTATACCTATCCGCCGAAGACCGCTACATCCGGCTTCTGGACAATATGCCCGAGCTTTTGGGGCGTGTGACTCAAAACGAAATCGCGCGCTATCTCGGTGTGACGCCGGTCGGACTTAGCCGGATCAAGACCCGGGTGAACGAACGCCGCGGCCTGAACTAACCAGCACGCTAAAGTCGCGAAAGTTCAGCGCACAAGGCCATTGTGATCACACGACGTCGCCGGTGTCCATTCGCGCCAGCCAATCGTCGGCCTCCCGTAAAACCGTTTCCCGCCGCGCCTCGTCCATGCGATCCCAGGTGCGATACATGTTCGCCATACGCGGGTTTTTGACGAAACGATCCCGGTGACGCATCAGGAACTGCCAATAGAGCAGGTTGAACGGGCACGCGCCCTCGCCGGTTTTCTGGGACACCTTGTAAGCGCAGGATTTGCAGTAATCTGACATCCGGTTGATGTAAGCACCCGAACTGACATAGGGTTTCGACGCGATAATCCCGCCATCGGCAAACAGGCTCATGCCGACAGTGTTCGGTGCCTCAACCCATTCAAACGCATCCGCATAAACCGCCAGATACCACTCGTGTACCTGATGTGGATCAATCCCCGCCAACAGCGCAAAATTCCCTGTCACCATCAGCCGTTGAATGTGGTGGGCATAAGCCTCCGCGCCCGTCTGCTCCACCGCTTTTGAGACGCAATTCATCTTCGTCTCCGCACCCCAATAGAAATCAGGCAAATCGCGATTATGTCCCAGCGCATTGCGGCTCGGGTAATCCGGACCTTCAAGGAAGTAGATTCCGCGCACGTATTCGCGCCACCCGATGATTTGGCGGATGAAACCTTCGGCCGCGTTGATCGGCACGTCTCCTGCCTTCCACGCCGCTTCTGCCGCCTCACAAATCTCGCGCCAGCCCAGCAGGCCAATGTTCAGATAGGGAGAGATCACCGCATGATACAAAAACCGGTTGTCGTTCAGCATCGCATCCTGAAAGTCGCCAAACTTAGGCAGCGCGTGCTTGATGAAGTGCGTCAGCGCGCGGCGCGCTTGCTCTTGATCCGTCGCAAACCAGAACGGGCGCACATCGCCGAAATTGTCGCCAAACCGCGCTTCCACCAAATCAAGGACAGCTTCGACGGTCTCATCCGGTTCGAACCGCATTGGGCCGCCGAAATCGACGTCATCTGGGGCAGGTTTTCGGTTGTCGTGATCAAAGTTCCACTTGTCCCCGGCGGGCTTGTCGCCCTCCATCAACAGCTTTGTTTTGCGCCGCATCTCGCGATAGAAATATTCCATACGCAATTGCTTGCGTCCCTCGGCCCAGCCTTCGAACTCTTTGTGTGACGCGAGAAAACGGTCGTCTTCCATAACCTCGACCTTCAACGGAGCCTCTTGCAGGGCCGCGATTAACCGCCACTCCCCCGGCTCGGTCGCGAGTACGGTATCGCACCCATGCTGCTCTGCCCGTCGCAGCAACTCGCCCACGATTGAACCCGCGTTCTCTGTGTCATCCAGTTCGGTATATTCCACCGTCCAGCCTGCATTGCGCAAACGCGCAGCGAACTTGCGCATGGCGGCAAAGATGAATGCGATTTTCTTGGGGTGATGCTGCACGTAACTTGCTTCTTCCATCACTTCGGCCATCACAACCACGTCGGACTTATCCGCCGCACGAAGCGCAGCCATGTCCTCGCTCAATTGATCGCCAAGAACCAGTACCAGCCGTGTCACCACACCACCTCTTTGCCAGCCCAATCAAAGAACTTGCCGGTCTGTTCTGGTCCCAAACTTTCCAGCACCCCGACCAAATTGCGCGCGGCGTCTTCGGGTTCTACCGCCGGATGCCGCCCGAGGTATTTCTGTGTAAATGGCGTCTTCACCGTTCCCGGATGCAACGCCACGCATACGGCCTGCGGATGCGTTCGCTTCAGTTCGATCGCACTGGTGTGCACCACTTGGTTCACGGCGGCTTTGGCTGCTCGATAGCTGACCCAGCCGCCCAAACGATTGTCCCCGATGGACCCGACCCGCGCCGACAGGACTGCAAACACCGCGCGACCGTCCCGTCGCAATAACCGGTGGGCATGCTTCAGAACCAACGCGGGGCCAATCGTGTTTACCGCAAACTGATCCGCCATCGCGTCCGCCGTGATCGCGCGTATCGTTTTCTCGGGCGCGTCGCCCAAAGCGCCAGACGCGACAATGACTCCCGCCAGCCCTTCAAATGGCGCTAGCCCAGCTTCAACTGAGACCTCGTCCGTCACATCAAACCCGTCGCTTGATCGCGACAAACCCACCACGTCATATCCACGCCCACGCAACTCTGCACTCAACGCTGCGCCGATTCCGCCGCTCGATCCGATCACCAAAACCTGTTCCATGCGCAGGACCTAGCCGCTCTTGTGCATCGGTCCACCTTTCATATGACCAAATAAACTCACAGCGCGAACTCAAGCGCAAAAACACCCTTCCCATCCCGGGTGCAGACGGTATAACTTTGCGTCATGAACACGGTCACACATATCATTGCTAAACGCGCCAGCCGCGTGGCTTTGTGCGACCTCCTTCTCCTAACCCGCCTCTGAGCGTGCCCTCCGGCGCGTCCGCTCAGGGGTATGGCAAGCGCGCCAAGAGGCTTTAGGACAAAAGAGACACCAAAATGACTGACACGAAACAAGATCGCGTGCTGATCTTTGACACCACGCTGCGTGACGGCGAGCAATCTCCCGGCGCAACTATGACCCATGACGAAAAGCTCGAAATTGCTGGGCTGCTGGACGATATGGGCGTCGATATCATCGAAGCGGGCTTTCCCATTGCGTCCGAAGGTGATTTCGCCGCTGTGTCGCAAATCGCCGAGCAATCCCAGAACGCCACGATCTGTGGTCTGGCGCGTGCGAAACTGGGCGACATTGATCGCTGCTGGGAGGCCGTGAAACATGCCAAGTCCCCACGCATTCATACCTTCATCGGCACATCGCCCCTGCACCGCGCCATTCCAAACCTGAACATGGACGAAATGGCGGACCGGATCGAACAAACCGTCAGCCACGCGCGCAATCTGTGTGACAATGTGCAGTGGTCCCCGATGGACGCCACGCGCACGGAATATGACTACCTCTGCCGCGTGATCGAAATCGCGATCAAGTGCGGGGCCACCACGATCAATATCCCTGATACCGTGGGCTACAC
>CAZDXI010000061.1:3884-12893 GCA_964509095.1 uncultured Rhodobacterales bacterium | reverse complement strand
CCAGCGGGCACCCGTCCCTTCCAACGACCCAACCCGGACTACTTCACCGGCGATGTCTGGATGGAACCCGTAATTGATGCCGACGCGCCCTCTCGCGCCAGTGCTCTGCTTGTCCGGTTTGACCCCGGCGCGCGCACCGCATGGCATACGCATCCGCTCGGGCAAACGATCCGCATTCTTGACGGAAAAGGGTTGATCTGCCGAAGGGGTGAAACGCCTCAGACCATCCTGCCCGGCGATACAGTTTACTTCGAGCCGGGCGAAGAACACTGGCACGGTGCCGCACCGGACACGTCTATGTCTCATATCGCGATGCAGGAAGCCGACGACTCCGGGTCTCCGGTGACGTGGTTGGAGCATGTGAGTGACGCGGATTACCTCGCCACGGACTAAGCGCTGCGCGCCACCAACTGCTGCACTCTGCCTCTCAACTCATCCCGAATCTCGCCGCCGCGGGGCGGATCGCGCAGGGTCGTAAACCAATGTTCAGGCGGATTGCGACCCCGGCTGTTACCTTTGAATTCCAGTTTTCGCAGTACAGACTCAGCCCCACTCGGCAATCGTTCCGGGATATCGAATCCATTCAAAGTCGCCCAAACGCCTGTCCAAAGCCGCCCAACGCTCCACGGGTTATACCCCCCACCACCCAGAACGAGCAGCCTTGGAGCCATTCCCATGACAGCCCCGATAATGTTCCAATGTGCGTTGTTTGACAGGGTCAGACGGGACAAAGGGTCTTCATCCACCGCGTCGGCACCGCATTGCACAACAATGGCGTCTGGTTGAAACGCCTGAATCTTCGGCAGGATCAGATCATCCCGGATCAGTGCCATCTCATCGTCGTTCAACTCCCTCAGCACCGGGAGATTGAACACATTCCCAGCACCAATATCCCCAATTAGACCCGTATTCGGCCAGCGCCGTTCCTCGTGCACGGAGATCATCAAGCAGTCAGGGTCGTCCCGAAACCCATGTTCCACCCCATCCGGGTGATGTGCGTCGATATCGAGATAGACCAACCGTTGCGCACCGTTCCGGCGCAGCGAGAGCATCGCCAACACAGGATCATTCAAATAACAAAACCCGCCTGCGCGATCCGGGAACGCGTGATGGGTCCCACCGGCTGGGTGATAAACCACGCCGCCTTGCGCCAGTAACTCCCCGGCTAACAACGACCCACCAGCGGATGTTGCAGGGCGGCGCCAGATTTCGGGGAAAATGGGGTTTGTATGTGTGCCGATATGATGCCGATCTTTCACTTCGACCGTCACATCCCCCAGCTGTTCCGCCTCTATTAGGGCGTTCAAGTATTCTTCCGTGTGCCAATGCCGCAGCGCTGCGGGTTTTGCGCGGGGAGACATCAGGAAGTTATCCGGCCCCAACCAGCCCAGCGCACGGGACAAGTCCATGACCGTACTGACCCTTGGGATGCGTAACGGATGCGCATGGCCGTATGACGACCCACGGTAAATTTCGTGCCCCAAAAAGATCGGCTGTTCCAACATGCCCCTGACCTAAAGCCATCCGCGCTCTTCACAAGCCCTTTTGGCGACCCTAACGTGGTGCAAATGCTTCGCTACACTCTCAAACGCCTGTTGTCCCTGATCATAAGCCTTGCGGTCGCAAGCATCGTGATCTTTGCGATTATCGAAGTCGCGCCCGGTGATCCGGCCTCTTTCATGCTAGGTGTGAACGCGCGCGAGGATACTTTGGCCGCGTTGCGCAGTGAACTAGGCCTCGATGTGCCAAAATGGCAGCGTTATCTGGATTGGGTTGGCGGGATGGTTGGGGGCGATTTTGGAACGTCGTATCAGTACCGCACCCCTGTGGCAGAGATGATCGGCGACCGCCTTTGGGTGTCTTTGCCCCTCGCGATCTATGCGCTGATCTTGTCCACAGCGATTGCGATCCCTGCGGGAATTTACGCGGCGGCCCGTCGAGGCGGGATGGGCGATGTCACGGTGATGGGCGCGACGCAATTGGGTGTCGCGATCCCGAATTTCTGGTTCGCAATGATCCTTGTTCTGATCTTTGCAATCAACTTGCGCTGGTTCTCCGCCGGGGGGTTCGCTGGCTGGGACAAGGGGCTGTTTGCCGGATTAAAGTCTCTAACCCTGCCCGCAATTGCCCTTGCCCTGCCGCAAGCGGCGATACTGGCGCGCGTCATGCGCTCTGCCCTGTTAGATGTTTTGGGGGAGGATTACATGCGCACCGCCCGCGCGAAGGGTTTGACTGCACGACAAGCTCTCTGGCGACATGGGTTGCGCAACGCGATGATCCCCGTCCTGACGATTTTGGGCCTGCAATTCGCATTCCTGATCGCCGGGGGCATCATTATCGAACAGGTCTTCTACCTTCCCGGTTTGGGGCGGTTGATCTTTCAATCCATTTCAGCGCGTGACCTGATTGTGGTGGAATCCGTAGTGATGCTGCTGGTCTTCGCCGTGATTGTCGTGAATTTCCTCGTCGATCTCGCCTATGCCGCGGTTGATCCACGGTTAAGGCTGCGCTCATGAAACGGACGCTGATCCTTGGGGCTGCCTTGTCTTCGCTGTTCGTGCTGGCGGCATTGGTTTCGTTTCTCTGGACCCCGTTCGATCACACGTCGCTCGACATTCCGAACAAGTTGCAAGGCCCAGGTGTCACGAACTGGCTTGGGACCGATCACTTTGGGCGCGATATCCTGTCGATGCTGATGGTAGGTGCACGCACATCCATTGCAGTGGCTTTGGTCGCTGTCGGGATCGGAATGGGACTTGGAGTGCCTCTGGGTCTTTGGGCCGCTGCGCGCAAAGGCGGCTGGGCCGACGAGATCATCATGCGCGGAAACGATTTGATCTTCGCCTTCCCGAGCCTTGTCATTGCAATCCTGATCACCGCAATCCTTGGGGCCGGCGCGGTGAACGCGATCATTGCCATCGGAATCTTCAACATCCCCGTGTTCGCCCGCGTCGCCAGAGGTGCTGCTTTACCGATCTGGGAACGGGAGTTCATCCTCGCCGCGCGTGTCAGCGGTAAGAACTCGCTTCGGATCAGTACCGAACACGTCCTGCCCAACATCCTGAACCTGCTGATTGTGCAAGGAACAATCCAGTTCTCCTTGGGCATTCTGGCCGAAGCTGGGCTGTCCTATGTGGGGCTCGGTGCGCAGCCCCCTACGCCCAGTTGGGGGCGCATGCTGGCGGATGCGCAAACAATGGTGGCCATCGCACCGCATATGGCCTTGATGCCCGGTTTCGCGATCATCCTAACTGTGTTGGGGCTGAACTTGCTGGGGGACGGCTTGCGCGACTATTTCGACCCTAAATTGAGGGTTTCACGCGTATGAACCTTCTGTCTATTCGCAATCTCTCTCTGTCAATTCACGGCACGCCGATCCTCAAGTCAGTGTCATTAGAGATTGCTCAGGGTCAGATCGTGGCTGTTACAGGCGAAAGTGGGTCCGGCAAATCCATGACCGCGTTGTCCATCATGGGCCTGCTGCCTAAAGGGTCCGACACCAGCGGAGAGATTTTGTTGGATGGCGATGACCTGCTCACCAAGCCCGAAGCCGACATGTGCGACTTGCGCGGCAACGACATTGGCATGGTGTTTCAGGAACCCATGACGGCGCTCAACCCGGTCAAAACTATTGGGTCGCAGGTGATGGAGACGATCCTGATCCACGAAGCGATGCCTCCGGCCGAGGCAGAAGAACGCGCGGAAGAAGTTCTGACACGTGTTGGACTGCCACCCGTGCAGTTCTCATTGTCGCGTTACCCCCATGAGCTTTCTGGAGGTCAACGTCAGCGTGTCGTGATCGCCATGGCCATCGCTTTGCGTCCACGGCTTTTGATCGCTGACGAACCGACAACGGCTTTGGATGTGACCACGCAGGCTCAGATCCTTGACCTGCTGAAAGACCTTGTTGCGGACTTTGGCATGGGGTTGTTGATTATTACACACGACCTTGCCGTAGTGGCGGATCTTGCCGACCGCATATGCGTGATGCGTCTGGGCGAGGTTGTGGAAGAAGCCGCTACGCAAGACCTACTGCGCAACATGACTCACCCCTATACGCGGATGCTCTTTGCCGCGTCCAAACATCAGGTCAACCTACCAGAACCGCCACCGCCTCAACCCCTTCTTGAGGTGCGGAACGTCATTCGAGACTACCGTCTACCCCGTCGCAAACTGTTCGCCGCGCCGGGCACGTTCCGCGCCGTCAAAGGCGTGACCTTCACGATTCAACGCGGAGAGCGTGTCGGGCTGGTGGGCGAGTCTGGTTGTGGAAAATCGACCCTAACGCGTGCAATTCTTGGGCTGGAACCAATTCAAGGCGGTGAAATCCTCCTCGATGGGGAACCTGTATACACAGGCCACGCGCCAAACCTCGCCGTGCGACGCAAAATGCAGGTGGTGTTTCAGGACCCTTATGGCAGTTTTAATCCTCGGCACCGCGTCGACCGGCTGATTACCGAACCCTTCCATTTGCTCGACACTACCCCTGTCGGACAAGCGCGAGCAGACCTAATCGCAGAGACTTTGACGGCGGTGGGGCTCTCTCCCGACGACGCGCAGAAGTACCCACACCAGTTTTCCGGCGGTCAGCGTCAACGGATCGCCATCGCGCGCGCCTTGATTATTCGTCCGGAGTTGATCCTCCTGGACGAGGCCGTCAGCGCGCTGGACGTATCGGTTCGGGCGCAAGTACTCGACCTTCTGGCCGATCTCTGTCGGGACTACGGTCTGACCTATCTGTTTATCAGCCACGATCTGTCCGTAGTGCGATCAGTCACCGATCGCGTGCTGGTCATGAAGGCTGGAGAAATCGTGGAGCAAGGCCCGACCGAAGACGTGTTCTTGAGGCCTTCCCATCCATATACGCAGACCCTCATTGCCGCCGCGCCAGTCTTGCCTGACTTGCCAAGCGACTCTGATTTGACCAACACTACTCCCCAAACCTAAAAGGTACTTTCGATGATCCCAAACCGCTTTAACAACCGACGTGCTGTCATAACGGGTGGGGCTTCTGGCATCGGAAAAGGTGTGGCCGAGCGCTTAACGGCCGAGGGTGCTGATGTAATTATCTGGGACATTCAGTCCGGCGGCCGGAAGATCGACATCACCGATGCCGACGCGGTTCAAGCCGCAATGGCTGTAGATCGCCCAGACCTGTTGGTTTGTAGTGCAGGCATAACTGGCCCTAACAAGACAACTTGGGACTATGACCCTGCGGATTGGCGTGAGGTTTTTGACCTCAACGTGAACGCACTTTTCTACTGCAACCGCGCTGCAGCCCCAATCATGATGGAGCGTGGATACGGACGCATCGTCAACATCGCCTCCATCGCAGGCAAGGAAGGCAATCCGAACGCGCCAGCTTACTCGTCATCCAAAGCTGCTGTGATCGGGTTGACTAAATCGCTGGGCAAGGAACTTGCGACCAGCGGTGTGACTTGCAACGCCATCGCGCCCGCTGCCATCGCGACTCCGATCTTTGACCAGATGACGGATGAACACATAGCTTACATGAAATCCAAGATACCCATGGGTCGCTTCGGCAAGATCGAGGAAATGGCGTCGCTTATCTGCTGGATTCTCAGCGAAGAAAGCGCTTTCTGCACCGGCACAGTTTTCGACAACTCCGGCGGCCGCGCCACATATTAGAGCCTGATAAGGGGAAAAACATGAGACTGATTGGCAAAACAGCTATCGTCACAGGGGGCGCGTCCGGTTTTGGAGACGGCATCGTGCGCAAGTTCGCTGCCGAAGGTGCGCGCGTTATGGTGGCAGACATCAATGCGGATGGCGCGCAAAAGGTTGCTGACGAGGTTGGCGGCATTGCATGCACTGTCGATGTGGCGAATGGCATGTCTGTTCAAGCGATGGCTGATCTCGCGCTTAAGGAATTTGGCAGTCTTGATATTCTCGTCAACAACGCAGGTATCACGCATCTGCCCCAAGCGATGGAATATGTGACAGAGGACGACTTCGATCGCGTTGTTGCGGTGAACATGAAGTCTGTTTACCTCACCGCGCGCAGCCTCGTTCCTCATTTCAAGGACAACAAATCGGGCGCGATCCTCAACATTGCGTCCACGGCCGGTGTCTCCCCACGTCCGCGCTTGAACTGGTACAATGCGTCGAAAGGTTGGATGATCACCGCCACTCGCGCCATGGCCGTCGAACTTGCCCCCGAAGGTGTCCGCGTCAATGCGCTGAACCCGGTCGCAGGGGAAACACCCTTGCTCAAGTCTTTCATGGGCGAGGACACGCCCGAGCGACGCGCACAGTTCCTGTCCACGATCCCGCTTGGACGCTTTTCGACGCCCGAAGATCTCGGCAATGCGGCGTGCTATTTGTGTTCGGAAGAAGCCAGCATGATCACCGGTGTCTGCATGGAAGTTGACGGCGGGCGCTGCATTTGATGGAACCGGGACCTCGCAATCTCATTACAGATGTCCCCGGCCTTTTGGTCGGCAACGCATCCGACAAGGCGATCAAAACAGGTACCACAGTTCTTAGTTCTGAACGACCTTTCACTGCGTCCATTAGCGTGATGGGCGGGGCACCTGGAACGCGCGAAAGTGACTTATTAGAGCCTGATAAATCTGTTGCACAGATCGAAGCACTGGTTTTGTCCGGAGGTTCGGCCTACGGGCTCGATGCATGCTCTGGCGTAGCCGACGCGCTGCGCGCGCAAGGTCGTGGCTTCAAGATCCGCGAAGCCATCATCCCGATCGTGCCAGGAGCCATCATCTTTGACCTGTTGGCTGGAGGTGACAAGAACTGGACCGAAAACCCGTATCGCGAGCTGGGTCGAAAGGCGTTCGGGACGCTCGCGACTGAGTTCGATCTTGGCACTGCTGGCGCTGGGACCGGTGCGACGACGGCCATGATGAAAGGTGGACTTGGTTCGGCTTCACTGACGTTGCCAGACGGTACGACAGTTGGCGCACTGGTCGCGGCGAACCCGATGGGCAGCGTGACGACGCCCGGCGACCGCCACTTCTGGGCCGCGCCTTTCGAGATCGGGGATGAGTTTGGCGGTATTGGAACAGACCCTAACAAGGGACTTGGACGGGGACTGGAAAGTCGAAAGGTCACCGCAATGCTGGAAGGCGCGAACACGACGATTGCCATCGTGGCAACGGATGCCAGCCTATCAAAGGCGGAATGCAAACGTATCGCGACCATGGCACATGATGGCATCGGTCGTGCCTGCATCCCGGCGCACAGTCCCAGTGACGGTGACCTTGTATTTGCCGTGAGCACAAAGGCGCGACATATGGAAAACCCGGAAAGAGACCTGGCGATCATCGGACATGCCGCAGCACTTTGTCTGTCCCGCGCAATCGCGCGTGGCGTTTATCTTGCAAGGCCAGAACCGAATGATCTGCTTCCAACGTGGAGCCAATTGAATGCCTGACTTATCGCTAAGTGACATTTCTCTGCACTATGAGATATCTGGAGATGGTGCACCGCTGCTTCTACTGGCTGGAATGCTATCGGACAACGCAACGTGGGCACCGTTGTTGCCCGTGTTAGAGCCACATTTCACAATTATTCGCCCTGACAACCGCACGACGGGTCGCACTACGCCGTGGAACGCGCCAGTATCGGTAAGTCAGGTGGTGGATGACGCCATTGCCCTGATGGATCATCTTGGACACCACCAGTTTGATATCGCCGGTCATTCCATGGGCGGTCTGATGGGGCTTGAGATCGCTGGTCTGCTCAAGGATCGGGTTTCGTCCCTGACGATCCTTGCCTCTGGCGCGGTACGTATTCCGCGATCTATGGCAATGTTCGACTCTCTGTTGGAGATTCGGCGTTCGCGACCGGACGGGGAAGCTCTGTGGCTGAAAGCGCTCTATCCTTGGGTGTTCCGGCCTGCATTTTTTGATGATCCCGCAAACACGCAAATGGCTCTTGATGCCGCGCTGGCGTACCCCTTTGGCCAAACAGCCGACGCGATGGCACTGCAGATCGAAGCGTTAAGGGATTATCGCCCGCGGACCAAACCAAATGATGCGACATGTTCAGTTCAGGCTCTACACGCGGCTGACGACATCCTTATCCCGATTGAACCCGCGCAGAAGTCCTTCGCGGCTATCACGGGCATCCGTCAGCATGTGATCGCCGACTCAGGGCATTCCATAGTCTGGGACCAACCAGCTGCAGTCGCAGACCATATCCTGAGTATTGCTGGCCAAGCTTAACCGGCAGAAGCCAGATCAACGATCTTTGCACTACGACCCAGCGCGTCCAGCGCGGTACGTACCATGCTTGGCGTGTCGAGACCTGCGTCGGCATACATCTCATCCGGGCTGGCTTGATCAATGAAACGGTCGGGCAAACACATGGAGCGGACACGCAATCCTTGATCCAACAGCCCGGCGGTTGCCATCTGCTGCAGGACCATGGCACCGAAGCCGCCCATGGCGCCTTGTTCCACGGTGATCAAAGCTGCGTGCTGAGCCGCCAAGTCTGCGATCAATTCCATGTCTAACGGCTTGGCAAATCGGGCGTCTGCGATTGTTACGGTCACGCCTTCGGCCTCTAACCGTTCAGCGGCCCGTTCAATCTCTGGCAACATCGTACCCAGCGACAAGAAGGCGACATCCCCCTGACCACCCTGAACAATGCGGCCTTTGCCGATCTCAAGCGGTGTGCCACGTTCTGGAATCTCCACTCCCGTGCCGGACCCGCGCGGGTAACGGAAGGCGATCGGGCCATCGTCATATTGCACGGCCGTTTCGACCATGTGTACCAACTCGGCCTCATCCGCGGCGGCCATGACGACCATGCCCGGTAGTGCCGCGAGGTAGCCGATATCAAACGCGCCTGCATGAGTGGCCCCGTCAGCGCCAACCAATCCGGCTCTATCAAGGGCAAAACGCACGGGAAGACCCTGCAAGGCCACATCGTGCACAACCTGATCGTAGCCCCGCTGCAGGAAGGTCGAGTAGATCGCGCAGAACGGTTTCAACCCACCCGCGGCCATACTCGCCGCAAAGGTCACGC
>CAZDXI010000061.1:0-3874 GCA_964509095.1 uncultured Rhodobacterales bacterium | reverse complement strand
GGTCACGCCATGCTGTTCCGCGATTCCGACATCAAAGACACGCGCCGGAAAGCGGTCTTCCATGATGTTCACGCCGGTGCCAGACGGCATCGCAGCCGTCACAGCGACGACCTTTGGATCACGCGATGCGGCTTCGGTCAGAGCTGTTCCAAAGACTGACGTAAATGACGGCGCGTTTGGCTTGGACTTCGCTTGCACACCGCTGACAACGTCAAACTTGCTGACGCCGTGATACTTGTCGGCAGACCCTTCTGCCGGTGCATAGCCTTTGCCCTTTACAGTGCAGGCATGAATCAGAACCGGACCCGTGGCCCGTGCCCGCGCCGCGCGCAGCACATGCAGCAACTCGGTGACGTTGTGACCATCGACCGGGCCAATGTACTCGAACCCGAGTTCCTCAAAGAACGTGCCACGGGATTCGATCCCGGTCACCATTTCGCGTGCGCGTCGCGCGCCTTCGCGCATAGGCTTGGGCATGGCATGTTCCATACCTTCGGCCATCGCACGGAAAGCACCCATCGGTCCGATTTGGGATAGCGATGATAGATAATTGCTCATTGCGCCGACCGGGGGCGCGATCGACATTTCGTTGTCATTCAGGATCACAAACATGCGCCGGCCTTCAGACCCGGCATTGTTCAACGCCTCATAGGCCATACCGGCACTGATCGAGCCATCGCCAATCACAGCAATCGCGTCGCCGGTCGGTTGCCCCATATCGCGCGCCACCGTGAACCCCATCGCCGCAGAGATCGACGTGGAACTATGCGCGGCACCAAAGGGATCGAACTCGCTTTCGCTGCGTTTGGTGAAACCGCTAAGCCCGTCCTTTTGGCGCAAAGTGCGAATGCGGTCACGACGTCCGGTCAGGATTTTGTGCGGGTAGCATTGGTGACCCACGTCCCAGATCAACTTGTCACGGGGGCAGTCAAACACCGCGTGAATGGCGACCGTGAGTTCGACAACGCCCAAGGACGATCCCAGATGTCCGCCCGTTTCCGAAACTGTAGAGACTGTTTCAGCCCGCAATTCATCGGCAAGTCGGGATAGTTCTGCGTCCGACAAGGATTTCAGATCCGCCGGGCTTGCCACCCGATCAAGTGTTGGTGTGTCTGGTCGGGACATGCGCACGTCTCCCCTTGTTCATGGTCCTTCGACGAAAAACGCCCTCACAAAAGAATGACTTCTGATGTGAGGGCGCCAGTTCCTGTAGCCAACAGGAAGGGAACCGGGGTGCTTCAAACCCCGTGCCCGGACCTAGGAAGCCGTCGGTCCGTGCCTGGCGAGACTGGCGCGCAACTCGAAGGTCATGCACGCCAGCCTATGGAAAGCGCCGTTATTCCTCGGCGTATTCAGGAGCGTCGCTTGTGGCCAATTCCGGCCAGTCCGCGATCACATTCAGACCCTGCATTGGGCGTTGATAGCCCTTATGACAGGTTTTGCAGGCCGCTTTGGGCGCGTCCCCGTAGATCGGACCAAGCCGATTTTCGGGATAAGTGTCCTTCAGCGGGATCAAGTATTCTGTGTTCAGCTCGATCACCATCTGGCGACCCAACTGGGCCAGACCCCATTGCGGTGTGACTTCCGAACCATCGTAGAACGCACGGGAGTTGTGGCAGAACACACAGTTCACACCCAGCGAGTTTGAGAAGTAGTTCATCAGTGAGAAAGTCATCTCGGTCTTCTGAATCGTGTGGATATCCTCATCCAGACCTGGCACCCCAGCCACACGGCTTTCAAGGTCGTGAACGTTCACAAGGCTGTCCGGGTCAGTCAGATAAACCTCTAACGCGTTGGATGGGAGCGATGTGGACTGGCTCAGGCTGGTGGCGCGGTTTTGCACCGATGCCCAGCTTCCCGACGACTCTGTCACAGGGGTGATATTGAACCAAATCTCGCTTGGCACATGCTCACCGCGGTGGCAGGTGTAGCAGTTCACACCAACCTCAGCGACGCCGTTCACATGGCCATCCCAGTTCTCGTTGATGTTCTGGGTCATCTCGATCATGCGACGTGACACGACCTTGGTGTAAAGCTCATCTGAGCCGTAGGTCTCGATATCGCCATCCCCGTGGCAATAGGCGCAGCCTTCTTCTGGTGCGACCCATTGGGTCATGGCGTTCATCAGACGATTGAAGTTGTCTTCGGTCAGATCGCCTAGCACCTGAACGTTCTCGTAAATGTCCTTGGCAAGATCTTCACCGCCTTCGGGCACATAGGGCTCTTCTGTGTAGTAGTCTTCAATCGAGGGATCTTCGACGACCACTTGCATGCTGAACTCAGGCACGCTCATACCGGTACCGCGCGGACCAGTCTGCATAGAGTTGGTCGCAAAGGGCTGGCCCCAGGAGACCAGAAGGATCGCGACAAACACCGCCCCACCCAGAGCACCGACAAGGATCGCAGGACCAAAGATGTTGGTCGGGTTTTCCTTGTTCCATTGGTCAAACCACTTGGGAAACATCGCTCTTACTCCTTCCCGATAAAGGCTTCGTAGGAGCCATAGTCTTCATAGCCGTAGGAGCCGTCATACATTGGCGCGAAATAGTGTTCCTGCGCCCAGATGAACCAGTTATCGACAACTGTCCCGGTCAGCAGGATCCCGATGCCGCCCGTTATCGGGGTCAGCATCGCAAACCAGATCGCCCAGCGGTGAATGCCTTCCATGGTCGCGTTGAACCCCATGGTCCAGCGCCAGAACAAGGCGGCGCGTTCCGTAGCCGTGCCACGGTCGACGATTTGTTCCAACTCACGGTCGCCGCCATAACGGGTCACCGCCAGAATGGTTGCGCCATGCATCGCGAACAGCAGGACAGAGCCATATAGGAACACAATGCTCAGGCAGTGAAATGGGTTGTAGTAAAGGTTGCCGTACCGGATCGAGAACGCCGTGGTCCAGTCAAGGTGCGGGAAGATGCCATAAGGCACCGCCTCTGACCATGATCCCATTAGGATCGGACGGAACAGGCCAAGCACAAGGAACAACCAGATCGCGGCCAAAAAGGCCCAAGCCACGTGTTTGCCCATCTTGTGTTGCTGCGCCAACAGGTAGGTGCGTAGCCACCACGTCATGACCGACACCAGCAGGAAGAAACTGGCAATGATGTACCAGCCTCCTGCGTCGAGTGGTGGCATCGACAATCCATATTCCGGAGCAGGCGGTTCCAACGCCAACCAAAAGAGTTGACGCAGAAACTCAGGGATCGAAAATCCGACTTGCGCCAGCATGTTCATGCCCACGATGACGAACCAAGCAAGGCCCGTCGCGAGTGACACAACGCCCGTCCAACCCAGATAAATTGGCCCTAACTGAGCGTTTCCGAGCCAACCGACGAGGGTCGAGAATCCAGGGCGACCGATACGCTCCTTCATCATCTGGTTTTCGTTGTCCATGCCCCACTCAGGCGTGCCTTGCACCTGTACCTGCGTGAAGATGTTTTGATACTCAGGATACATCATCGATCAGATCCCCACCTGCGAGCCCCAGATCGGCAGCTCGAGCCACCAGTTCCACCATTCCGGCCAGCCGGCCGTCCAGACCGGGCCAGAGATGATGATACAGACGGCGCTAAAGAACACGGCGTTGATCGCCAGAAGGAAGCCGACGCGGTGGATACCCAATGTGCCGACGGAGTAACCGATGAAGTCGCGGAAGAACGTGTCTTCGTCATCCGGCGTTTTCATGATCTCACCCTTTTCCGGGTTCGCAGCGGACAGGATCAGCGCCCCGTGCAAGGCCAGCGCCAGCGTGGTGGTAAAGAACAGTGTCACCGCCAGCATGTGGGCCGGGTTGTAGTGGAAGTGCAGATAGGCGTAGCCCGTGTTGCTTACCCAATCGAGGTGGCTGAAAATCCCATAAGGGAAGCCATGCCCC
>CAZDXI010000060.1:0-12928 GCA_964509095.1 uncultured Rhodobacterales bacterium | reverse complement strand
GTCACGATGAAGGACGGGATCAGCAGATAGCCAATCACCCAGCCCTGCAATGCTCCAAACAGCGCGCCCATCATGACGGCGGCTGCTGCTGCGATGATCCAGATAGACCAATGTCCCAGTCCCACGACCTCGGGGAGGTATTTGACCTGAAGTGCTGCAACGGTCATGCCCACAAAGCCAAGCAGAGACCCGACCGACAGATCGATGTTGCGGATCACGATCACAAACACCATTCCGGTGGCCATCAGCGCGATAGACACAGTCTGCACAGAGATGTTGAACACGTTGCGCGGCGTCAAGAAGCGTCCGCCCGTGACCAAATCAAACATGATCCACAGCAGCACGAGCGCGCCAACCATGCCCATAAGCCGCAAATCAATACCGAGGCTGTTAAAGAAATTTCTGACCGGGGATCGCATGTGCGTCTGACCTTCTTCGGACTTGGATCAATGAACACTCAGCCCGCAGGCGGGGTGTCGTCAATCGCGATGTTTGAGAAAGATGTTCAGATGTCCCCTCCGACGCAGGGCCGGAAGGGACAGATTGGAGTGCAGTATTAGTTACACGCCGCGTTTTCGGATCCAGCGCAAAGCGCGTCTTTGCTGATCCAGCCTGCGTCGAGTACGACATTCAGATTGTCAGCTGTGATCGATACGGGCTCTAGGAACTTGGCCGTCATGGTGGTGCCACCGGGCGACGTCCATTCACCCGCGCCGTCGACGTCCATCTCTTTGATGAGAGCAACGGCGATTTCGCCCGCTTCACGACCCAAGTCGCGTGCGTCTTTCCACACGGACACGGTTTGTGTGCCGATCGCAACGCGGTTCAGAGCCGCGTGATCACCATCCTGGCCAGAGACCGGAATGCCTTCCATGCCTTGCGCTGTCAGAGCAGCAACAACACCACCGGCGGTGCCGTCGTTGGACGCGACAACCGCATCAACTTTGTTGTCATTCGCGGTCAGGATCTGTTCCATGTTACGTTGCGCGTTCGCAGGAACCCAACCATCGGTATAGGCTTCACCAACAACCGTGATTTTACCGCTGTCGATGGCTGCTTGCAGCACCTCTTGCTGACCACCACGCAGGAAGTCCGCGTTCGGGTCCGTGGGTGAGCCTTTGATCATGACATAGTTGCCTTCGGGCTGCGCAGCCAGAACGGCGCGGGCCTGCATACGGCCAACTTCGACGTTGTCAAAAGTCAGATAGAATGCGCGGCTGTCTTCGATCAGACGGTCATAGGCGATGACTGGGATGCCTTCATCGGCAGCCGCTTGAACGGCTGGGCCAACAGAAGACGCGTCTTGCGCCAGAATGATCAGCGCGTCGGCGCCCTGAGCGATCAGGTTTTCGATATCGGTCAACTGCTTGCCCGAGGAGGATTGAGCATCGGCGGAAATATATCCGACACCCGCCGCTTCCAGCGCGCCTTTGATGGCGGCTTCGTCGGTCTTCCAGCGTTCTTCCTGAAAGTTGGACCAGCTGACGCCGACTGTCATGTCTTGCGCATAGGCAAATGTCGACGCCACAAGCGCCATTGCCGTGGTGGCGGCAAACGTAAGTTTCTTCATCGGTTCCTCCCAATTTTTGCAACGAAAGACTCACTCCGTTGCTTCCCGTCGCTCTTAGCATATTTAATTCTACACACAAAATAAATAGTGCGCTAAGGTGGAGAAAATGGTGAAATCCGCTCGTGAGGACGCGAAATCTCAGGATTTACGGCGGATTTGATTTTGTTGCGGAAGTAATTCGGGCGGAAAGAGAGGCTTTTAGGAGTGGCAGACGTTATCAAGAACAGCTCTCGCGCGGCGATCCTGGATGCTATCCGCCGCGCCAAACGCATTGCGCGGATCGATTTGGCGCATGCGACTCACATTTCTCCTGCGACCGTGACAACAATCACGGCGGACATGCTTCGGCATGGGTTGATTGAAGAAGTTGCCCCCGAAGAGGGCAAAGCACAAAGCCGCCGTGGGCGCCCGCGAGTTGACTTGAAGCTGCGTGCAGATGCGTTTCTTGTTGCAGGTCTAAAGATTTCTGACGTGACCATTTCGGCGGTGCTGATGGATTTCGAAGGAACGGTCGTTCACCAGCACAAGCACCACCGCGATCAAACGCCGTCCTCGGTGCGGAGCTTCATCGCTCAAATCCAGCAAGCGCTGCAGGCAACATTTGAAGGCTCTGCTTACGAAATGTCTGAATTGTCGGCCGTGGGTGTGGGTATCGCCGGCGTGGTCGACGCAGAGCGCGGCTTTGTCCATTGGTCGCCATTGCTTGATACTCAGAACGAAAAGCTGGGCCCTTTGCTGGAAGAAGAGCTTGGCTTACCAATTTTCTTGGATAATGACGCCAACCTTGTTGCAATGGCAGAACAATACCTGGGTGACGCCCAAGACCTGCAGAACTTCCTTGTTGTGACAATCGAAGCAGGTGTCGGCATGGGCATCGTGATCGACAACAAGATTTATCGAGGCGCGCGAGGCTGCGGTGCCGAGTTCGGTCACACAAAGGTGCAACTTGACGGCGCGCTGTGTCGCTGCGGTCAACGCGGATGCCTTGAAGCCTACGTCGCGGATTATGCGTTATTGCGTGAAGCTTCGTTCAACACGGCTCCGATTCAGGACATGTCAACAGAGCAAAGACTGCACGATTTACTGTCAGCCGCACGCAACGGCGACCCAACGGCTCAAAGCATCGTCAATCGGTCGAGCCGGATTTTTGCGATGGGATTGGCCAATCTTGTAAACCTGTTCGATCCTGAACTTATAATCCTCGCTGGGGAACGGATGTCCTTTGACCATCTTTACGCAGAAGAAGTGATCGAAGCGATCAAATCGTCGATTGTGCAGGTGGACGCTCAACCCCCCGAGATTGCCATTCACAAATGGGGTGATTTCATGTGGGCTAGCGGAGCGGCGGCGTTTGCGCTGGACGGGGTTGCAGAGACTTCCTTGCGAGAAGGGTCGGAACGTGCGGCTTAGCGCAGTTCTTTTTGCGTGCGCCACATCCGCATCGGCGCAGACGTTCGAGCCAGTTTCAGTGTCGTCACACATTTACGAAGGCGGATGGGAGCATTTCGTTGGTGGCGGAATTGCTGCGTTCGACTGTAATGGGGACACCTATCCGGAATTGTATGCTGCGGGTGGGACTGCTCCGGCGGCGCTCTATCGGAATGTGAGCGGAAAAGATGTAGTCTTCCGGCAAGATACACCAGATGAGTTGGCCGTGACGGGGGTCAGCGGTGCAGTCCCGTTGGACTACGACAATGACGGTCAGACCGATCTGGCCATTTTACGCGTCGGTGCGAACCGTCTGATGCGTGGGCTGGGGAATTGCCAGTTTGAGGATGCTGGCCTGCCCACATCAGATCGATGGACGACAGCGTTTTCTGCAACATGGGAGGGGGGACAGGACTGGCCCACCCTGGCATTTGGAAACTACGTTGATCGCACAAACCCGGATGGCCCGTTCGGTGCTTGTGATGCCCACGAACTCTATCGCCCAGACCGAACCAGCTACGGTGATGCTGATCTATTGACGCCCGGCTTTTGCACATTGTCCATGCTGTTCACCGATTGGGCGCGCTCTGGTCGTCAGGATTTACGAGTGTCCAACGACCGCCATTACTACGTACGTGGCGGGCAAGAACAATTGTGGGCCATGGAAGCAATGCCACGTCTGTACGGCCCGGACGAGGGCTGGATCAAACACGAGCTCTGGGGCATGGGGATCGCAAGTCGGGACATCTCGGGGGACGGGCTGCCGGATGTGTATCTCACGTCTATGGGAGACCAGCGCTTCCAGATCCGGGAAGGCGATGGCCCAACATATCGGGATGCGTCCTACAAATTCGGGATCACAGCCCATGTGCCGTTTGTTGGCGGTGATGGGCGGCCGTCCACAGGATGGCATGCCGCGTTCGGAGATGTACAGAACGACGGGCTTGATGATCTGTTCGTCACGAAAGGCAATGTGGAACAAATGCCCGGCAGTGCGTTTGAGGACCCAAACAACCTGTTGATCCAGACGCCAGATGGGTTCGTCGAGCGCGCCGATCAGGCAGGTGTAGCGAGCATGGCGCGGAGTCGCGGTGCAGTTCTCGCCGATTTCAATCGCGACGGCTTGCTGGATATCGCCGTGGTCAATCGCCGTGTGCCGATGGAAGTTTGGCAGAATTCGACCCAAGGGGCCGGAAACTTTGTTGGTCTTTCACTGTTGCAGGATGGAGCCAATCGAAATGCCGTCGGCGCATGGATTGAAGTTCAATTGCAAGGACGCACCGTGGCGCGGGAAATCACTGTTGGAGGCGGGCACGCCAGCGGCATTCTTCAGCCAGAGCATTTTGGTTTGGGGACAGAGGACTCTGCCAGAGTGCGGGTGACGTGGCCCGATGGTGTCATCAGTGATTGGGTAAGCGTTCTGGCGGGTCAGTACGGGACCCTGAGGCGTGACGGAACTGCTTTACTGGTCGACTTCTAAGCCGCTTGGAACGGAAGCCGGAACTCCTGAGCCTGCGCGCAGTGAAGTGTCATCCGTAAGTGCGTTCAAAAACGCGATGAGCACATCGATGTCTGCATCACTGAGCGGAACCGGATTTAAGCTATTGGCGGCAGCTATGGCTTCGATCTCTGCGCTGCGATCCAAGACCCAACGGTCGTCTGCTTCCGGCAGATGCGGCAAAACAGTTTGCGAGAGATCATAGGTTTTCAGGGACGCGACGGGATCAGAATGATGCGCGATCACGTCGCGCAAGGTGGCATAGGCTCCGCTGTGTCCGTAGGGCGCGGTGAGCGCGACATTGCGCAATGACGGGGTGCGGAATGCATAAGCATCCGCAGGATCACCGGTGACGCGCATCCGGCCCGTGTCACGGGCGTGGCTTTCAAACCGCGCCGACTTGCCGGGACCAATCTGGGGCATGGCGATGGCGTGAAAGCCGTGATCCGTCTGGAATTGCCCGGAATGGCACGTGCTGCATTGCGCCTTGCCGTAGAACATCTCCATACCGGCCATCGCGGCGTCGGACATTGGTGTCCTATCGCGCAGGTATTGATCAAATGGGCTTTGATCAGCGCGCCATTCATCCGCGATGAAGGCGGCGATGGCGTTGGAAATTTCGGGGAAGGTAATCTTTGCATCCGCCCCAATGACATTGTCAAAACGTGTCGTGTATTCCGGGATCGCACCGACGCGGCGGGATATGATGTTCCATGCGCCGCCCTTTCCGGTGATAAACCCTTGGCGGATGGCCTTGGCCACGTCGTTTTCAACGTAATGCCCGGCCATTTCGTCTGCGGACAGGACCGGGAACATGGCTTGTGCGGATAAGGCAGAATCAAAACCCTGTGCCATGTCTTCCCCTAACGGGGTGCGGATGCCGTTGGGTTTGGTAGGGTCTTGCTCCAGTCGACCATCGTGAAAGAACACTGTGAATTCGGCTGCACCAAGATTGAATAAGGCAGGTGCGTTGCGTGGAATACGCACCTCTGGCCGGTTGTCAGGATCGACGACGCGGTCAGGACCCAGCCCAACCGCGCCATCCCCCAATCCGAGCGACAGTGCATCCGCTGTCGCCATCTTTGGATGATGGCACGTGGCGCAACTTACATCCTTGGATCCCGACAGGATCGGGTCGTAAAACAGCAAGCGCCCCAAGGCGACTTCATCGGGATCAAATTCAGCGAAAGTCGCATCTGCTTTCGGTAATGGCAGAGGGTCAGCCCACACCATGACAGGTGTGAGAACAACCGCTGCGCAAAAAGATATGATCCGTCGTTTAGACAAACCGGTTGATGTAGTTTTCCAGGATTTCCTGCCGGCCAGAGCGTGGTGCTGGATTGATACCGTCCGCCATGACACGCTCGGTGATACTGCCCAAATCGCTGTTCAGCATGGCTTGGGCTTCGGGGCTGTCCCACCCGGCATAGCGATCTTTCAGAGCGTCTTCCAAGCCGCCGTCTTCCAGCATGGCATGCGCGGCTTTCAAGCCGCGGGCACACACGTCAATCGCACCAACATGGCTTGCGATCAGATCCTGTGCATCCAGTGACTGGCGCCGCAGTTTAGCGTCGAAGTTCGTTCCACCTGTGTCAAACCCGCCATCTTTCAGAATGTGATAATAGGCCAGTGCGACTTCCGGCACATTGTTCGGGAACTGATCCGTGTCCCAGCCGGATTGGTAGTCGTTGCGGTTCATATCAATCGACCCCAATACGCCCAAAGCAGCTGCCGTCGCGATTTCATGTTCGAAGCTGTGACCTGCGAGGATCGCGTGCCCTTGTTCGAGGTTCAGCTTCACCTCTTTTTCCAGACCGTACTTTTGCAGGAACCCAAAACAGGTCGCTGCATCATAATCGTATTGGTGCTTGGACGGTTCTTGCGGTTTAGGCTCAACTAGAATGGTACCTTTGAAGCCGATCTTGTGTTTGTAATCGACCACCATATTCAGGAAGCGGCCCATATGGTCCAACTCTCGACCCATGTCGGTGTTGATCAGCGTCTCATAGCCTTCGCGACCGCCCCACAGGACATAGTTTTCACCGCCAAGTTTCAGGGTCGCGTCCATGCAGCTTTTGACCGTGGCCGCTGCAAAGGCGAATACATCCGGGTCGGGGTTGGTGGACGCGCCTGACATATAGCGGCGATGGCTGAACATGTTGGCGGTGCCCCAAAGCAGCTTGGTTCCCGTACTTTCCATCTTTGCGGCGAAATAGTCGGTGATCTCGTCCAAACGACTGGTGTTCTCGGCATAGTTCCCGGCTTCGGGGCGCACGTCAGCGTCGTGAAAACAGAAATAGGGCACACCGAGGATGCGGAACATCTCGAACGCGGTGTCCGCCTTTAGTTTCGCTCGGTCCATGCTGTCTTGTGGATGCCAGGGGCGCTCAAAAGTTTGACCACCAAACGGGTCCCCGCCTTCCCATGCAAAGCTGTGCCAATACGCGACTGCAAACCGAAGATGATCTTCCAAGCGTTTGCCGCCCAACGTTTCGTTCGGGTCATAGTGGTGAAACGCCATCGGGTCGGTGCTATCCGAGCCAGCGAAAGTCACAGGGGCGATGTCTTGGAAAAAGTCAGTGCTCATAACAGGGCTTTCATAGCTGGAGAAGTTCGGGTCAGGGCAGGGCCTTCAGTACGAATAGCAACACGAGTATCGATGTCGCGCGTCATGTAGATTGTTAGTGATTTTTTAATTCGGTAGTCAAATTAAAAATGATTTTTGTTTGGCTTGCGACTACCTGTGAGCCTTGAATTCCCGCAGAAACACTAGCTTTCTGGGGTTTTTTCGTACGTTTGATCGGGCACTCAAATGATCGCGAAAACCGGCAATTCACAGGACCAAGACAAAACCGCCTTACGATTCGCCTGAACTTGGGACCTGGCTGGATGGGTTTGTGTCCAGCAGAGAACCTTAGGACTTTAGCGCTCAGTCCCGCGCAATGACGACTTCACTTCCCGCCAAAACAGGACCTGCAATGCGTGTTGTCGAGCCATCCTGCCAGTTGACGACGATGGCATTGACCGTTTCCGCATCGCCAAGGCCGAAATGCGCCTGCATCACATCAAAGGAGGCGAACCCGCCGCTGGCTTTGATGTCTCTCATCTGTTGGCCGTCGGCGGTTTCGATCACGATCCGTGCGCCTACACCGTGCGCGTTGCCGATGGTGTCGCGCAGTTTCACCCACAAGGCTGAGCCGGCTGGAGCATCATTGCGGTGAACCAGTGCCTTGGACGTGGTTGGTGCGCGGATCACATCGACGTCGCCGTCCCTGTCATAATCCAACAACACATAAGACGAAGTTGGGATTGCATCATCCAGACCGAACTTGGGCGACGCATACTGAAAACCTTTGTCAGGCGTGTTCCTGTAATATGCGTTGGACGCGTAAGGCGGCAGTGAAATGAAACCTGTGGCCACGAAGATGTCCTGACGCCCATCCTGATCCAGATCAGTAAACCGCGCATTCCAACTCCAGCCCGGGCGTGCAGCTTGTCCGTCTGCCGCGATATCCGTGTAGCCCCCGGCGTCAGTCGCCTGAAACAGCAGGCTTCGCACCGCAAAGAAGCCTAAAGGATCATTGGCCGCGTTGTCCGCCGCAATTTCATCAGCAGTCAAAGTCTGGAAGGGCGTGATCGTCTCACAGACCTGACGCAATTGCGTCCAGCCTTCGGGGATGTTTGTGCAATCCATAGGCGCGTCAAACGTACCTGCGTTGCGCAGCTTGGTATTGATGGCGCATAGCGTCCGCATCTCAGCGTTGCGCATCTTATAGCAATCAGGCAGCGCCGGATTGGAAGACCGGAACAGTTCACCGCGGTCGAACTGATTGCTTTCACATCGCGAAGTCTCTCCATGCAGAGCTTGCATTTGTGGGCTGCAATACGGCGTGTGTGCTCCGGTGTCCGGTTCGGTGATCTGCGACAGATAAAGATCCGGGCGTAGATCGTTGTCAAAATCCCCGCTGTCTAAACTCATCGTGGCTTGGCCGAGGTATGGCAAAAGACCGTCGGATTTGCGTAGCAAACGGAACGCGCGTTGACCTTGGTTCAGGTACACCTTGTCGCTGTCGCTAGAATCATCGCCGACGATGATGTCGTCCAAACCATTGCCGTCCACGTCCATGATCAGGACGGAAAGTGTTTGTCCCGGCACACCCGGCAAGGGGGCAGGCTGGAACGTGCCGCCTTCGTTCCAGAGTATGTGGTCTGTGGCGCGATGGTCTGCGGCAAATCGTGTTGTTGTTCCCGCGACCCAGTTCCCAGCAACGATGTCCAGATCGCCGTCTCCATCCAGATCGGCAAATCCGGTGGCACCAATCATGATCGCGTCGCCATTGGGCAGACGCATCGGAGGGGTCGTATCGAACGCGCCTGCCCGGTTCCAGAAAACGTAAGCGCCGTTCATGTAGGTTGTCGCCACCAGATCCAAAGCCCGGTCGTTGTTCAAATCGACCAGTGCGACAGAATTCACGTAAGCATCGACGATTGGCCCCTGATCAAAAACCTGACGCGCAAATTGGCCGCCGATATTGGTATAAAGCACGAGGCCACCCGTTTCCGGATCGCCACCCATCACGATTTCGTCCCAACCGTCTCCGTCAATGTCCCCGGCTGCAATTCCGCCGAAATATACATAAGGTTCGAGTTGCTTCAGAGTACCGTTTCTGTGCGTGATATCGAGACCGATTTGATCCCCGGTGAGCCGCGCAAAAGGCGTGTCGGCCCCAACGCGGTTCTTTGAGGTCAAAGCCACGTGCGTCGCTGTTACAGTGCCCGCGCCATCGTGAACGATGGTGCTAGTAAGCGGCTCGTGGGATACAGCGATCCCTGACTTTTGGGTCGCGATTTCTTTTGGAGACAGCGCGAGGGGATCGGGACCACGAACAATCTCGCGTGGCTGTGCTGTTGTCAGCAACGTTTCGACTTGGGTCCAGCGGGTCTCAAACATGTTGGGTTGTACAAAAAAAGCGACAATCCCGGTCAGCACAGACATCCCAAACAGCAACGCCGAAAGAGCGGATGCCAGCTTGAATGACATCGCCCGCCCAATGATCATGTACGAATAGATACTGAACGACCCAAGCGCCAAAAGAGCCGCCATCGCATGGTGATCACGCCAACCTGCAGACAGCAAGACAGAGACAAACATCACGTCAAACGCAATTGGCACCGGCAGGATCAACGCGAAAGCAGCCACAAGACACAGCGTCACGATTGTCCCGACAGGACCGTCAAACGGGCTGATCAACGCCAAAAGAGACCCAAACGGAATGACTGTGATAAATACCGCGCCGAGAATGCCTGCTACCAGCATCAAAGGAACGGTGATCCGCGCGATCAGCCAGAGGTTTTTCAGGTAGTTTCGTGCAAACCACAGGAAGGCTCGGCCGAAATTCGCCTTGTCTCGTTCCATGTGAGTTCCAGTGTGAATCTGTTCTCCGACCGCGCGCAGAAGGCTGTTCTCCTGAAGTTTCGCGCTTACATCCGGAAGCTCAACTGCCGCCGCATCGCGGCGCTCTCGTTGGTCCAAATACCGCACAAATACGGGGATCACGACCAGCAAGAAGACAAGAATGGCCAGTACCTTGATCATGGCCAGATGAAACGGGAGGAGCGAAAAGCTCATCGTCACGACGATCACATTCAGCGATGGAGACGCGATCAACGCGGCCAAAGTGGTTTCACGGCGCATCCCGACTTCATGCAAACCCTGCGCAATCGGCGCGGCGCAATTCACACATACACCCAAAGGCGCACCCATCATCGTGCCCATCAGCGCATTCGAAAAATACCCTTTGAACTGGCGTTTTGGCAGCAACCCCAAGATCGTCAGCAACGCAGCACCAAAAATCACTCCGAAGGTCATGCCCTTCCAATTGGTGTAGATCCAATTGACCGTGTTGATTGCAATTGTCTTGAGAGTTCCGGTCCCGGGCAGAGTTTCGATCAGTGTGTCAAAGGCAATGCCTGACATTTCGACCCGATCGCCCATCATGGCCTTGGCGTTCAAAGCCGGGTATCGGGAGCCGAACCAAAACATACATACCGCGAGTATAAGAAAGCCGATTGACACCAAAAGGCGTTTGTCGCGCGCAAGAATTTGCATAGTCTATTCCAAAACTTTTCCACACCAATGGAACCGCGTCGTCGAATCCAAAGCAGTTGAACATCGATAACTGCCGAAAATGTTCGCACTAAGGCACAGAAAGACCTTCCGAACTGATTGTCTTTTGCTTGCAACACTGGGTTTCAGAGCAAAGAAGTGCCGTCATCGCAGTATGGTCTTTTGCGGGAGCAGAAAGCGAAATCGGCGTCCGTTTGCGCGGGCCGATCTCTTTCTTTGCGCTGCGCCGCGCCAAACATGACGAAATTCAAACGTCCCGCTGTCTTCATGTCTGGTGCCGACATGTCCTTCATTGATCGACATTCGGGCTGGCATCGGCATGCTGGTGCGGGTGTAGTCAGACTCAAGGAGCCACCCCATGAACGACGTCAAAATTGTTGGGCTCAACCGCTACCCGATCAAAGGATTAAGCGCGGAACCGATGGACTCTGTCGCGCTGACCGCTGGCGAGGGCATTCCCGGTGATCGTCTGTTCGGCTTCGCAAGGTACAACTCTGGCTTTGATCCCGCCAATCCCGAACCCTTGCCCAAAGACCGCTTTGTGGTGCTTGCGCAGGAGGCAGCACTTGCGGGTCTTCGAACCCGGTTCGACGCTGGTACCGGCATTCTGGAGGTTGATGTAAAAGGACAGACCAATCGGTTTGACACGCAAAGCACCGATGGTCCCGAACGCGCAGCGCGGTTCTTGCATGATGTGCTGGGCCTCCGCGATCCGGAACCGCCAGTATTCGTGTCGTCCTCGCCGCATCGGTTCACGGACGTCTCTGTCGTCTCACCGCAGATGATGAACGCAATCTCTGTTTTGAACCACACATCGGTGCGTGATCTGGGCGCGCGCATTGGACAAGACGTTCATCCAGCCCGCTTTCGTGCGAATGTTGAGTTTGACGGATTAGCAGCCTTTGCCGAACTAGACAGCGTAGGCGCGACACTGGAGTTTGGAGACGTCGTTCTGCGCATTCTGTCTCGTACAAAGCGCTGTGCTGCGACTGAGGTGAACCCTCAAACGGCCGAGCGTGATCTGAAGGTGCCGTATCTTCTCCGCAAGGAGCTTGGTCACATGGACATGGGCGTTTACGTTGAGGTCCTGTCCTCGGGTGCGTTGCAAATTGGGCAAAAGGGCAGGCTGGTCGGGTAAGGTTGAACCGTGTCATTCCAACCTGTTCGCAACGGCTCCGCTGTTGAGGTAGTGTTTGGGCGTCGGTTTCTCTTAGTAGCACGCAGGCTAATGATACGTGGCTAGTTCCCATGACATCACTGTTGTCTTTGACACGGACTGCATCCTTTGCAGCCATTGGGTCCGATTCATCCTGCGCAATGAAGTGTCGGACAACATCCGTTTTGCGTCATCACGGAAACCAGTTGGGCAATCGCTTGCGGTTCAGTATGGGCTCTCGCCCGAGGAACTCGATCTGACTTACCTGGTGGTGGACAGGGGGCAGGCCTTGCTAAAGTCTGACGCGTCTTTGGCTTTGTTGGGCGAACTTAAGAAGCCGTGGCCGTGGTTTCGCGTTCTGCGCTTTGTTCCTCGTCGGGTCCGGGATTGGCTTTACGATTTGGTCGCAAGAAACCGGCTTCGCTGGTTCGGTGAGCAAAAAGACTGTTTTTTGCCAACATCCGAACAACGCGGCCGTTTTCTAGATTAACCGCCACGTCATCGGCAGCCCCCCACTTGGGCGCAAAGAGAACTTGGGCTCGGGGCAGGGCATGTGTTTCATCGGAACTGGCGCCATCTGTTGTAAAATGGTCGCCGCAACAAGGCAGCTTTCCATAAGGCCAAAGTTCTGACCGATGCAGACGCGCGGACCTGCACCAAACGGCAGATACGCAAATTGCGGCCACGTCGGGTCTTTCAAAAACCGCGTTGGGTCAAATTTGTCTGGGTCGGGAAAAAAACGCGGATCGCGATGCGTCGTGAACGGCACGATCTGAGCAAGATCACCCTTCGCCAGTTTCACGCCCAACAGATCAACAGGTTCAGCCGCTTCGCGAAGGAACAACGTATATGCAGGTGGATAGAGCCGCAGCGTTTCGTTGATCGTTGCGCGCAAGACTGGCAGGTCAGAAAGCACGTCTGGCGTCGGTGCCGCGCCCCCAAGGACCTGTCGCAGTTCATCCTGCACGGCGCTCAGGCTATCGGGAAACACGGCCAAACATGCAAACAGCCAACTGAGCAATGCGCCAGACGTTTCGTGACCGGCGATCAGAAGGCTCATGACGTCGTCTCTGATATCGGTGAAGTCTCCGTCATGATGCTCAATAAGGGATCCAAGCAGATCGGTTGAATGTGCGTCGTCCTCGCGCC
>CAZDXI010000059.1:5572-12943 GCA_964509095.1 uncultured Rhodobacterales bacterium | reverse complement strand
CCGTGAAACTGGACATTCCCGTTGTCTGCGTCGGCAATCTGAATGCAGGTGGTACCGGCAAAACGCCAACTGTGATCGCTTTGGTGCAACGCCTGCGCGATCTGGGCCATGTGCCCCATGTCGTCAGCCGTGGCTATGGCGGGTCTCTGGAAGGCCCAGTCTCTGTCGATCCATCCCGGCACAAAGCCTCCGGTGTGGGCGACGAACCCCTTCTGATCTCAGCGTTTTCCGACATCTGGGTTGCCAAAGACCGTGCCGCTGGCGCTAAGGCCGCGCAAGGCGCGGGTGCCACGATCATCCTTCTGGATGACGGCCTTCAAAACCCTGCGGTGGTGCAAGACCTCAAGCTTGTTGTGGTCGATGCGGCTCGGGGTTTTGGGAACGGACGCTGCATTCCCGCAGGGCCTTTGCGTGAACCGGTTCCTGTTGGTCTGGCCCGTGCGGATGCGCTGATCACAATCGGCAATGAAGCGGCCCAAGACAATTTCGTTATGCCGCCCGCCAATATCGCGCGTTTGCCCGCCGAATTGATCCCTTTGCAAACCGGTATGGACTGGTCAGACCAACCCTTCCTTGCCTTTGCCGGGATCGCCCATCCAGAGAAATTCTTCTCCACCCTGCGGGGGTTAGGTGCCAACCTTGTCCGCGCAGTGCCTTTGGATGATCACGAGCCTCTCACATCCGGCCTTCTCAACCGCCTAGAACGGGACGCAACCGCTTCGGGCGCGCAACTTGTCACCACGGAAAAAGACGCAGCGCGTCTGCCACCTTCTTGGCGGGGCAAGGTCCTGACCCTGCCCGTGCGCTTGGAATTCACCGATGAGGACGCCCTTCGCAGCATCCTCCAACAGCTCCCAAGCCCGGATTAACGCATCACCGCCCGCCATCGGCTCCGGGCGCGCGCGGCCCCGGAGCGCAAAAACATCTCGTGCGGCGGCACGCCGCTCCGGTGGATCACATCACCCGTTGGCGGCCTCGTCGATCAGACCGCGCATCTGGTCATAGGACATGTTGTTGTAAGTCGTGCCGTTGATGACGAAGGACGGCGTGCTGTCGATCCCGTCTTCGGCGCGGTTCTCTTCATACCATGCCACCAGCGTGCGCAGCTTGTCGCCGTCCTGTAGACAGCTTTCCAGCATCTCGCCATCCAGCCCCGCCAGACGTCCGATCTTGCGCAGTTCATCCACAATCGCCGCAGGTTCACCCGCGCGCGTCCAAGTGGACTGCCCTTTGTAGATCAAATCCGTCATGCCAAAAAACTTCTCTGGCCCCGCGCAACGCGCAATCGCAGACGCCCACAGGCCGTAGCGATCAAAATACACCTCGCGATAGACGAAGTTGATCTTGCCTGTGTCGATGTAGTCCGCCTTCAACTGCTTGTAGGTGCCATTGTGGAAGCTCGCGCAATGCGGACAGGTATAGCTCGCATATTCAATCACTGTCACCGGCGCGTCTGCGTTGCCAAGGCGCATCTCTTGGATGGTGGAGGTATCGATCTCCGCATCTGTGGATTGCGCATTTGCAGCTCCGACAAGTGGATCGGGCAGGTTCACGCCATCAGACGATGACGGAGTGCTTAAATACCAGCCGCCCAGACCCAGTGCAGCCACCGCAGCCGCGGCGATAAGTGTTCGTGACATCAAATGCCCCTTCAATTGTTTGTTCTCGATATAATGTTCGCGCCCAGTCGTTCCAACGCACTTCGCAAGCCATCATCCGCAACAGGTGCGACTTGCTCCGCCGCTGCGGCAACAGCCTCGGGTTTTGGCCCCGGCGCCTCCTCTTCGGGCTTATGCGCGAACGCGACCTGCCCTTCGGCAAACCCCACAGGAGCCGTCTGCGTGATCCGAATGCGCGAGATCGCGGCATAGCCATAGGTCGCATTTACCCGTTCGCGCAGCTTGTCCTTTTCCATCTCAAGGATCGGGGCGTTCGGCCCCGTCGTCAAAAGCACCAGAGTTGCGCCAAACCCGCCTTTGCCATAGCTGACCTCTACCGGGCGAGACATGCGGGCCATCTCGGGTCCTGCGATCTCCTCCCAATGGGTCAACAGGCGAGATTGCGCGAATCCACGCGATTGACTCACCTCACGAATCTGGGTTCCCAGCAACGTGCTTGTGCGGGTAAACCCTTTCTTTCGTGGCGCAAATCGCTTGCGGTTCGTTGACATTGCCATAGCTCTCGTCTGGATAACTGAAAGTTTACCGGGTGAACCCGTCCGGCTCCACCGAAACCCGCCATTAGGGACATAAAACTTGCGTGATATCGATCTCTCTGCCGAATTGCTCGACTGGTACGATGTGCATGCCCGCGACATGCCGTGGCGCACGCCCCCCGCCGCCAAACAGGCCGGAGAGGTTCCAAACCCCTATCACGTCTGGCTGTCCGAGGTCATGTTGCAGCAAACCACCGTGGCTGCGGTTCGGGAATATTTTCTGAAATTCATCTCGATCTGGCCGAGTGTCACGGATCTTGCTGCCGCCGAAGACGCCGATGTCATGGCCGCGTGGGCCGGGCTTGGCTACTACGCGCGGGCGCGGAACCTTCTGAAATGCGCGCGGGTCATCGCGGCGGAACACGGCGGCCATTTCCCGACCACGCAAGCCGCGCTGCAAACCCTGCCCGGCATCGGCCCTTATACCTCCGCCGCCATCGCCTCGATTGCCTTTGATGAACCCGCCATAGTCCTTGACGGGAATGTGGAACGTGTAATGGCCCGTCTGCACGACGATCACACGCCCCTGCCCAAAGCCAAACCGATCTTTACTGATCTTGCCGCAGCGCTCACACCGCAAAAGCGACCCGGAGACTACGCCCAAGCTGTCATGGACCTGGGGGCAACGATCTGCACCCCGCGCAACCCGACCTGTGGGATCTGCCCTTGGCGTGCGCCCTGCAAAGCCCGTCAAAACGGAACCGCAACCGACCTGCCCCGCAAAACGCCCAAAAAGGCAAAACCCGTGCGGACCGGTATCGCCTATGTTGTCCGGCGCAGCGACGGGGCTTGGCTGCTGGAAACCCGCCCGGACAAGGGTCTGCTGGGTGGAATGCTCGGTTGGCCCGGTACCGAATGGTCCGAGGCACCCGTTCCGGCCCCGCCTCTCCAGACCACGTGGCAAGACCTGTCGGGCGACGTGCGCCACACCTTCACCCATTTCCACCTGCGTCTCGATGTAAGAATCGCGACAGTCGCCCACGACGCCATCCCGGATCGTGGCGCCTTCATCGACTCCAGCGATTTCCGTCCCGCTGACCTGCCCACGCTCATGCGTAAGGTGTTCGATTTGGCCCGATCCGAGTTCTTGTGACCCTACGCCACGCTTTTCTCACCCCTCCAAAATGTTAGACTCTTCCCCATCGATTCCGGAGGCTTCCATGACGTCCCAGACCATCGCCACAGCCGAACTGTCGCGCCCCGCGCGCGTCTTGCCGTTCTTTCTGGCCTACTCGCTGGTCCCCATGGCTTGGATTTCCGCTGTTTATGGGGGGCTTTGGGTACTTCTGGTGCCGGTGATGTCTTGGTACGCCTACGCGGCCCTCGATGCTGTGTTCGGCCTGAACACAGATAACGCCGACACCTCTGCCAGCGATGACGATCTGCGCCTGTACCGGATGATCACGCTCTGCTGGGCGCCTGTTCAATTCGTTCTCGTCTTTGGACTGCTGGCCTACGTCACCTCGGCCGAGCATCTGAACACGCTTGAGAGGGTCTTGATCTTCTTCGGTGTCGGCGTTGTGACAGGTACTGTGGGCATCAACTTTTCCCATGAATTGATGCATCAGAAGAACAACACTGAACGCTGGATGGCGGACATTCTGCTTGCGATGGTGCTGTATTCGCATTTCCGCAGTGAACACCTGCTGGTGCATCACCGCTATGTCGGCACGCCTCGTGACCCGGTCACGGCACGCTTTAACGAAGGCTTTCATCGCTACTACCCCCGAGTGCTTCGCGAATGCTTCAAATCCGCCTTCAAGGCCGAAGCCGACAAGCTGGCCAAGAAAAACCTGCCCCTGACAGACGGGGCCAACCCGTTCTGGCGCTATGCCGCGTTGCAGGCCTTGTTCCTTTTGCTCGCCATCGCGATTGGCGGCTGGTCCGGCTTGTTGCTGTTCATGATTCAAGCCGGCACCGCCATCTGGCAACTGGAACTTGTCAACTATGTCGAACATTACGGTCTGACCCGTAAACATCTGGGCGACGGCAAATATGAACATGTCCGCCCTCATCATAGCTGGAACGCGGCGCAGAAAGTGTCCAACTGGTTGCTCATCAACCTGCAGCGCCACTCCGATCACCATTACAAACCGGACCGTCGCTTCCCCGTTCTCCAGACCTATTCCGAGGCCGAAGCACCCCAGCTTCCCTTCGGCTACCCGGTCATGACCATCGCGGCGATGATCCCGCCGGTCTGGCGTCGGGTCATGAACCCGCGTGTGCGGGAATGGCGGTCTCGCTACTATCCGGAGATTTCGGACTGGTCGGCCTATAATTCTTCCAGCAATCCGCTGCCGCGCTAAAGTTTCTTTTACCAGTTTGCGGTTAAGTCCCCCTCATGCAGTGACATCAGGGAACAGGACATCATTGATATGGTACAGGCCGCACCTCTTGCTCAAACCCGCCCCATGCCCCGGTGTCTGTTGATCGAAGATTCCGAATTCGATCAACGTCGGATCGAACGTATTTTGACGCGCGGCTCCCCGATGGAAGTGACAGTCGCCCCTAATCTGGCAGACGCGCGCCGTCACCTGATGTCAGGGCCGTTTGATATCGTGTTGTTGGACAATGCCCTTCCGGACGGGCTTGGCATCGATTTTGCCGCGGAACTTCGTACCGATGCGCGCATGAAAGACATGCCAATCCTGATGATCTCAGATTGGCCGACGCCCTTCATGTACGATAAAGCTCAGGCGGCGCGTGTTGGTAAGGTCCTTGGTAAGGACGAATTCCAACCCAAGCACGTCCGCGATGCCATCCGCTTTGCGCGTGTTATGGCAATGTCCAAACGGTGATCTTGTTCTCGATTCCGCGAATGGTCTGCTGATCCACGCGGCTCAGGTCCTGCGTCTCTTCCTGCGGTAGTTTTCGGTAAACCGCGTCACTCAGGACCAGTGAAACGCCGAGCGGTCGCGTGAGCGCTTCGAGGCGGCTGGCAACATTAACCGTGTTTCCGATCACCGCAAATTCCAAGCGGCTGGACCCAATGTCGCCAAGGACCACCGGGCCAAAGTGCAGACCGACCCGGACGTTCAGCCGTTCCTGCCCTGCAGCGACCCGTTCCGCATTCCATGCTTCTGCCAGATCGATCATGCGCCGTGCACAGTGATAGGCCCGGCGCACATCGTCGCTCTGGGGAAAGGGCGTGCCAAAGGTCGCCATCAAACCGTCCCCCAAAAACTTGTCGAGCGTGCCCTTCTGTGCAAACACAGCCTGTTCCATACGCGCCGAAAACGCGCGTAGCGTCGTGATGACGTCTTCTGGCGTGCGCTCTGCTGCGTAGCGTGTGAACCCTTCGAGATCTGCAAAGATCACAGCCACATCATGGGACCGGATTTCCTTCAGCGGTTCATCGTTCTGTGACAGGTCTTCGACGACATTGGGTGAGAAATACCGCGACAGATTCTCGCGCGTCCGCTCCAGCCCGGCATTGTTCAGCACCAAACGATTGAACCGCCTGATCGACACCCCCAGTGTGCCAGCAACAAGGACAAAAATCACAACCTGCTGCAGGCGAATATCAAAGTTGATCGAATTGGGATCGAATAGCCGAACCATATCAGGATCATAGCCAAACGCCTGTTCCGCCCCTGTCGTCAACTCGGGCATGGTCTTACCAAAGTACCACACCAACCCCGCGCCCGCGAACCACAGCACCGCAGTCCAGTTCCCAATTGCAATGATCGTGCGCCAGGAACAACTCAGCGTCGCCAGCGCCAGAATGATGTACATGTACGAAAAGTTGTCAAAGCGATACACCATCGCCGTCGGCCAATCATCGGTCGAAAACGGGTTCGGAAACGTCAGAACCGCGACCATGACCAGCACATCCAGCTGCAGCACCATGAGTTCCGCCCGCGACCAGCCCACGCGCCCGACTTTGGTCTGCAGCCACCCAATCCAAGCCACGACGCCAAGCAGCACCTCGTAATACAGCATCTCCCACGAGGGATTCAAAAAGGGCAGCAGCACCGCAACCACAGCCAGCGCGATCCAACGCGCCCGGACCGCAAGGTCCAGCCCTTCGCGCTTGTGACGCTCCAACGCTGTCAACGTGTGACGGTTTGCCTGAGCGGGATCGGTCAGAGACGGATCGTAAGGTTCGAACAATCCCATCGTAGACGTGTCAGCCATTACGTCGCTCCGTTTCTTCGCATCGCCAGTTTCGTCCAGATTGCACAGATTACGATTTCAACCGCACGAAAAAAAAGCCCCGCCAACAAGGGCGGGGCAAGGTTAGTGCCTGGCTAGGGTAAGCTGGCCAGTTGGCCGCAGGCACCGGCGGTGTTTGAAATCAGTTTTGCATCTCCGAGCGGATCTGCTGGCGCAGCACATCGATGGGCACCGTCTTGCCCTCGCGTTTGAAGCACCAATATGTCCAGCCATTGCAGCTTGGCGCGCCTTCAAGGGCTGCGCCGACCTGATGGATAGATCCTTTCACATCGTCCCCGATCAACGTGCCATCTGCACGGACCTTGGCTTTGTGACGTTTGTTCATGGAATACAGCTCTTCGCCCGGGCGCAACATACCGCGTTCCACCAGCTGACCGAAAGGCACGCGCGGCTCGGCCCGCTTGGATGCGCTGACCTGCAACGCCTCGCGGTCAAACTTGCGCACTTTGGCAATGCGCGCCTCGGCCACCTTGCGATAGCTCTCTTCTCGTTCAATCCCGATAAAGTCGCGACCCAGTATCTTGGCCACAGCACCTGTCGTGCCCGTGCCAAAGAATGGATCCAGCACCACATCGCCCGGATTGGTCGACCCAACCAGCACGCGGTGTAACAGACTTTCCGGCTTCTGGGTCGGGTGCGCCTTGTCACCCTTTTCGTCCTTCAACCGCTCATGCCCGGTGCAAATCGGCAGCACCCAGTCAGAGCGCATCTGAATACCTTCGTTCAACGCCTTCAGCGCCTCATAGTTGAACGTGTATTTCGCCGCCTCGTCCCGGCTCGCCCAGATCATCGTCTCATGCGCGTTCGTGAACCGCTTGCCGCGGAAATTCGGCATCGGGTTTGACTTGCGCCACACCACATCATTCAGGATCCAGTAGCCTTCGTTCTGCAAAGACGCGCCAACCCGGAAAATGTTGTGATAGGACCCGATCACCCAGATCGCGCCGTTTGGCTTCAGCAACCGTCGCGCCGCCTTTAGC
>CAZDXI010000059.1:0-5562 GCA_964509095.1 uncultured Rhodobacterales bacterium | reverse complement strand
CCTTTAACCACGCCGTCGTGAACTCATCATAGGCGCGGAACGTGTCGAACTGGTCCCAATGATCGTCAACCGCATCCACCTTGGAGTTATCCGGGCGGTGCAATTCACCCTTCAACTGAAGGTTATAAGGCGGGTCCGCAAAGATCAGATCGACCGAGCCCTTGGGCAGCGCGTTCATCACATCGATGCAATCGCCCGCCAAAATCTGGTTCAACGGAAGCGTCTCCGCCCCCTTCACGTGTTTCGTCATATCTGCCTCTTGTCCCGGCGGGTGTCCCGCTCGTTGGTTGACCCCAAAATGAGTCAGAGGCGATTCGTGGTCAATTCTTTATTTGAATCAATTGCTTAAGTTTTTTCCTTGATACAAGATATTGTGTACCGGGCGGAATGACCGTCTATGATGTGGGGTCACCCCCAGTTTTCCCAACGCCAACCTGTGGCTTTTTGACGGATATCCCATATTCGTCTCCCAACCGTAGCCCGGGAACTGTTGCGCCAAACCCACCATGATCTGGTCGCGCCTGATTTTTGCCACAATTGAGGCCGCCGCAATGGACAGTGATTTGGTATCTCCCTTCACCACGCCCGTGGCGGTCAGGTTCAAACCCTTGGGGATCATGCGCCCGTCCACCAACACGTGATCGGGCCTTTCGGACAAACCCGACACCGCGCGCAACATCGCCAGATGGGAAGCTTGCAGGATATTGATCTCGTCAATCTCCTCCACACTTGCCTGCCCCACCGACACAATCGCGCGTCCCAAAATCTCTGGATAGATCGCTTCGCGCTTTTTCGCGCTCAACTGTTTGGAGTCATTCAGCCCATCCGGAATGTCCTTTGGGTTCAAAATCACGGCTGCCGCCAGCACAGGCCCGGCCAGCGGTCCTCGCCCGACTTCGTCTACTCCGGCGACTCGGCCGCCAATCGTTTCTTCCAGTGCAAAATCCGGCACAGTGTTCCCCCGTTCACATAGCCAGATAAACGCCCGCCAAAGGCACTGCAAATCCAATCAGGATTTGCCAATCATGTCGTGGCGCGCATGCGCCGCATGTCGATAGCAACCACCAGCGCATAAAAAAGGGGGCGGGCCCCGAAACCCGCCCCAAGTCAGAGACACGCAAAAACAAGAGGGATGCGCGTGTCTCAACCGGTCACCACACACTCAGTAACCGGTAACCCGAAATCCGTTTTTGCTCAGGCAGCGCGTGCTCCAGAAGTTCCGCACGCCATCGCGGGTGCCCACAGACCGGCGGCAATTGCTCGGCAGGCGGTTCACGTGGCGGTAGTTGCGCTGCACACAGCGCGCGCCCAGAACCTGACGGTCGCCACGTTGGGTCCGCAGCGTGCGCAAGCATTTGCTCGGCAGCGCGCGTTTGCTGACGCGACGCGGCAAGGGGCGCGGTTCGATGATCTGTGGATCGCGACGGATCACGCGATCCCGACGCTGGACGCGGTCCGTACGGATCACCGGATCATGGCGCGTGACCCGCTCGCGATATCGATCGTCGTCCTTTTTGTTGTCCGCAATGATCGCACCGATTACCGCAAGCCCCAGCAGCGCGGCCAGCGCACGTTCCGTGTCATGCTCCCCGGCCTGCACCTGACTGGCGCTGACACCAGTGATCAAAACCGCCGTTGTGGCGATAACCGCGATGAACTTTCTGTGGATGGCGATACCCATGGCGAGGTCTCCTTTTCGTATCCCGTGTGATCCTGTGGCGCCGGGCAAGCGCCGCGGCAGTGATGCGATCAACATGCGAGCGCCCCCTCAGACAGGCAATATCGCGCCTCGGTTATTGAATAACAGCGCGCCCAAACCCCTCTGGTTATTGAATAACCGCGCCCGCGCAGGCATGTTCGGGATATGAAACGATTTCTTCTCTCAAGCCTGCTCGGCGCGACACTGTCGGTGGCAGCAACGCTCGCCAGTGCGGACTGCTATGCCGATTACAAGGCCAAGCAGGACAATCCGCTGCGCCTGCATTACGGCGTGGTCGAACTGCGCGGCGACTGCGCGCGCGGTGCGGCCCAAAAGGAAGTCCGCCAACGGTTGCAGCGCGCAGGTTGGGTGCTGCTGAACGTGGTGTCCGTCTTTGGACCGGAAGGTCTGCAATCAAGGAAAGACAGTGCAGGACAATACTACCTCCGCTTCTGAGGCGCGCCGGTCCGGCAGTCGTCTGGTTGTTATCGGCATTGCGGCCATTGTTGCGATCCTGCTTCTGGCCGCTGTTGTGCTGTTCCTGACCTTGCCGGACGCCAACGCGTTCAATGCGCGGGTCGAACAATTGTTCATCGAAAATGATGATCTCACCAGCGGGGCAGAGATCCAGCTGCTTGAAATCCTTGCCCAGTCCGGCACCGCGTTTTCCGACACGTTGGCGAGCTACCGCGTGGTGATCTTTGTGCTGCTGGTCTTTGCCACCGCGCTGTTGATCGCGGCACTTGTATTCCTTGTCATGCTGGTGGCCTTGAACCGTCGCATGGCGCAGATCGAACGTGCGGGCATTCAGGTGTCGTCGCTTTTGATCAGCCGAGAGGAAAACACCGTCTACCTCAACAATATGGGCTTCAAGCTGACCGACGCGGCAATGGAAACCATGTCGGTTTTGGCCGAAGCACGCATGGATGATGATGTTTTGTCGGGCACGGAACTGGAATCCCTGATCTCTGGCAAGGACGCCAGCGATTGTGAAGAGGCCGCAGGAGCGACCCGGATCAAGCGACTGCGAGACACGCTTGGCAACCAGATGGTAAGCGAATTACTCGTCAAAAACATCGCCCGACGCGGCTATATGCTGGCCGTTGAAAAGGACGTGATTAAGGTGCTTTGAAGCCCCTGCACTTGCGAATGGATCGCAAGTACCTATATCTATACCATGAACAGACGAGAATTCTCCGCCTCACTGGCCGCCCTTTTTGCGGCTCCGGCCCTTCCGTTGGCCGCCGCGACACCTGCGGCAGCAGTCAGCCGGACCTTACCCCCGGCGACATATCTCTGGGCCGACATGATCGCGCGGGCACGCGGTACTGTGGATGCAGGCTTTCTGGCACGCCGCTTGCGGCTCAGCCCTGAGATGGCACAAACTCTGATGAGACAGATGGTCAGCGATGGCGTGATCAAGGCACCCGGTCTGGGCGGTTTGGCTAAAGCGGTGAAACCGTTTGAACTCGACGTTGTCGCCTCACATCCGGTGAAGGCAACGTCACTGGACATCAAATCAAAGCTCCAAGACGCCGCGCAAAAACTGGATGAAATGTCCGAGGAGTCCCACGGGGAAGACCTGCCCGAGGAAACTGAACAGGACACATAACCCAACTCTGGTCTTCTGAAACGCACCGCGCCATAGTCCGCCGGTCAACACAAGTCAGAGGACCCCGCCATGCCAGCGCCCACCAATCCGTTCAAGAAAGCTCTCAAAGAAGGGCGCGTGCAAATCGGCTGCTGGCTCGCTCTGGCCGCCAACAACGCGACCGAGATGATGGGCACCGCCGGGTTTGACTGGCTGGTGATCGACAATGAACACGCGACAAACGATTTGCGGTCAACCCGCGACAGCCTGATCTCACTGGAAGCGAGCGACAGCCACGCAGTTGTGCGGGTTCCCGTGGGTGAGCCGTGGATCATCAAACAGATGCTGGATGCCGGTGCACAGACGATCATCGTGCCTATGGTCGAAAGCGCCGAGCAGGCGCGTGAGATGGTGCGCGCTGTGCAATATCCACCCAAAGGCATTCGCGGCGTGGGCTATTCCATGACCCGGTCGAGCAAGTTCGGTCAGATCGCAGATTACGGACATACGGCGGATGATGAGGTCTGTCTGATCGTGCAGGTCGAAAACCGCGCAGGCCTCGCCGCGCTGGACGAAATTTTGGAAGTCGAGGGCCTGGACGGTGTATTCATCGGTCCCGCCGACCTTGGCGCGGATCTGGGTCATATGGGCGACCTGATGAACCCCGACGTCGTCAAAGTGATCCTAGAGTCGCTGGAAAAGATCGCCAAGGCCGGGAAGGCACCGGGCATCCTGACGTTCAACGACCAGATGATCGAGGACGCCCGTAAAGCCGGGGCGCAGTTCATCGCGGTGGCCGCAGATATCCCCTTGCTCATGACAGCTGCCCGCACCCGCGCACAGGCCATGAAGGACAAGCTGCAAGGCTGAAACCTTACCCACGGGTAAGGTTTTCTGTTTATTAACAATATCCTACACCACCGCACGCTCCATAAGGGAAAGGCAAGGACATGGTTGCAGGGCTGATCGCGCTGGCATGTGCCAATTTGTTGAGCCAGTTCTTCCGCGCGTTCCTCGCTGTGCTGGCGGAGCCTTTGGCGACAGACATCGGCGCCACTCCCGAAGACCTCGCCATCGCGTCGGGACTGTGGTTCCTGACGTTTGCACTGATGCAAATTCCAGTCGGCGCAGCGCTGGATCGGGTTGGTCCGCGTCGCACGGCAGCGGTCCTGCTTGGGTTGGCAGGGGCCGGAGGTGCCGTGGTGTTCTCCCTCGCCACGGCTCCTTGGCATATCACTGTGGCGATGATGCTGATAGGGATTGGCTGTTCCCCGGTTCTAATGGCGTCCTACTTCATCTTTGCCCGCGAGTTTCCGGCCCGTCAGTTCGCGACATTGGCGGCTGTAATGCTGGGCGTTGGCTCTCTCGGCAATCTGCTCTCGGCCTATCCCACGACACTGGCCGTACAGGCCATTGGCTGGCGTGCTTCCTTGCTGGTGCTGGCCGCCGCTTGCGTCATCGTTGCGCTGGCTGTGATGTTTCTGGTCCGTGACCCCGCGCGGGTCGAAAGCGATCAGAAAGGCTCCGTGATCGACCTGCTCAAGATGCCCGTGCTGTGGGCGATCTTCCCGCTGATGTTCGTGAACTATGCGCCCGCAGGGGCGATCCGCGGCCTGTGGATCGGGCCGTACCTAAGCGAGGTGTTCACCGTGACGCCTGAACAGGTCGGTACAGCCACACTGATCATGGGTGCAGCGATGATCCTTGGCACCTTTGTCTATGGCCCGCTGGATCGGGTGTTCGGCACGCGCAAATGGGTGATCTTTGTCGGCAATCTGGCCTGTGCAATTGCGACGCTGGCGCTTGCTTTGATGATTGATCGTACGGCGAACCTGTCCATCTTCATGATGGCTCTGATCGGATTTACCGGTGCGTCTTTCCCGGTGGTGCTGGCCCATGCACGCGGTTTCTTTCCACCGCATCTGGTGGGGCGCGGTGTGACTCTGATCAACCTGTTCGGAATCGGGGGCGTTGGCGTGATGCAATTCGCCTCTGGTCGCTTGCACACCGCCACCGCAGCAACCGGCACTGCGATGCCTTATGCGATCATTTTCGCCTTCTTTGGCGGCGCATTGCTGCTGGGGTGCCTGATCTATCTGTTCTCGCGCGACACGATCGACTGAACGCCCCTTTCCATGCAGGCCAAAGGGGCGTAAGAGGCCCCGTCCCGACGCCATTCAGGCCCGGGAGCATATGAGGAAAGAAAGGACCGATGGGTTACAAAGTCGTCGTCGTTGGTGCCACCGGAAACGTGGGCCGCGAAATGCTGAAC
>CAZDXI010000058.1:0-12978 GCA_964509095.1 uncultured Rhodobacterales bacterium | reverse complement strand
GGCGGCGACGACGGGAACGATTCGATCTTTGGTGGTGCTGGCGACGACACGATCTATGCGGGCAACGATCCCGATCTGGGCCTGGACGAGTTCGACATCGAAGATGATGGTTCCAACCCTCTTGGCCCCGATCTGCGCCCCGACAATGGTCAGGACGTTGTTCGTGGCGGTGAAGGCAACGACACCATATTTGGTGCCGACGATGATGATCGTCTGTTCGGTGACGAAGGCAACGACTTCATCGATGGTCAGATCGACGACGACTATATCGATGGCGGCACGGGTGATGACACGTTGCTCGGTGGTCAGGGCGACGACACGATCCTTGGTGGTTCCGGCAATGACGACATCGACGGTGGTACCGGCGATGATGACCTGTCCGGTGGCGATGATCGCGACACGTTTACCAATGTGAACGCAGGCGACGTTGTTGACGGTGGCAGCGGCGGCGATGACTACGACGTGCTGGACCTGACCGGGTCTGCGCCGGATGGCGGCTCCTTGCGCGTGGACATCACCGGGCCGGACAGCAATGGCAACGGCTTTGACGGGACCGTGACCTATTTCGACGAAGACGGGAACGAAACCGGCTCCATCGACTTTACCGAGATTGAAGAAATCATCCCTTGCTTCACGCCGGGAACGATGATTGCCACACCTCAGGGTGAAGTCGCGGTGGAAGAACTGGAAGTCGGCGACAAGGTAATCACACGCGACAACGGCATTCAGGAAATCCGTTGGGTTGGCCATCGTGACATGAAAGGCGCAGAGCTGGAGCGTGCTCCGCATCTGAAGCCCGTCATGATCCGTCAGGGCGCACTTGGAAACGGGTTGCCAGAACGCGATATGATGGTCTCTCCGAACCACCGGATGCTGGTGGCCAACGACAAGACGGCGCTTTACTTTGAAGAAAGCGAAGTTCTGGTCGCAGCCAAGCACCTGACCGGATTGGAAGGCGTGGAGGTCGTGGACGTGAACTGGACCACCTATGTCCACGTCATGTTCGACCAACACGAAGTGATCCTGTCCGATGGCACATGGTCCGAAAGCTTCCAGCCCGGCGATCAGACGCTGGACGCCATGGGCAACGCGCAGCGCAACGAAATCTTCGAACTCTTCCCGGAACTGAAGACCCGGGACGGCATCGAAGGCTATATTTCTGCGCGCCGCTCTCTCAAGAAACACGAAGCTCGCCTGCTGATGCAATAAGTCGGCGACCTTTCTGCAAGGTTATGCAGCTTGCGGGCTCGGGATCGCCGGGCCAGCACGTCACGGGACGGTCAGTAGGCCGTCCCGTTTTGCATTTCCGATACGCGATTCTACTTCGGCGGGAATGCGCTGAACCTCTTTTTAATTCTTCTTTTGCGGACAGTCTGAAACGCTACCCGCTATTGTCATCTTTTTCGAAACATCCAGTGGCGGCGGTTTGCTGACATCCGGCGCAAATGCGCCCAAATTTCCGTGCCTTAGCTGACGTGTCTGCATCTGTCTGAGCTTGCGCTAAATTTTCGTAAATTCTTAATGACTTGCGCGATAGGGAGGCTGGCATGGCGAGATTACGTGGAACCAACGGGCCGGATGTGCTGAACGGCACTCCTGAAGCGGATCAGATCAATGGTCGTGGCGGCGACGACGTGATCTCTGGCGGGGACGGATCGGATGCAATCAGAGGCGGCAGCGGAAACGACATTATAGACGCAGGACCCGGGCGCGACTTCGTTGATGGCGGATCTGGCGACGATGTGATTGTTGGTGGCGGCGATGGCGACAGACTGAATGGTGGTTCAGGTCGTGACCTGTTTCGCGTCACGCTGGATGGAGCCTCCTCGAACGTGACATTTATCCATGGCGGTTCCGGTGCTGTGGATGAAGATACTCTCGATCTTGCCGAACTTCTGAATGATGGTTGGACGATCACCAATCGCGGGTCTACGCCTGAAAATATGGGCATGCCGGGGTTCAATGGGCAGATCGCTTTGGAACGCGATGGCGAACGTGCGCTGATTGTCTATTCCGACATCGAGAAGATCATTTGCTTCACACCCGGCAGCTTGATTGCTACTCCGCGTGGAGAAGTGCCTGTGGAAAGTCTGCAGTGTGGCGACCGCGTGTTTACGCGGGACAACGGAACGCAAGAAATTCGGTGGGTTGGACAACGCAATCTAAAGCCGGGCGAATTGGCAGACAGTCCGCATTGGACACCTATCCTCATTAAGAAAGGCGCCTTGGGCCATGACCTGCCAGAACAGGATTTGATGGTCAGCCCCAATCACCGGATGCTGCTGAATTCTGAGGTGTCGGACATGCTATTCGGGGATCGCGAAGTTCTGGTCGCGGCCAAACATCTGACATGCTTGAACGGCGTTGACCGTGCGCGGGTGAAATCAACCACGTACATTCATCTGCTGTTTGATCGTCATGAGATCATTCTTGCTGACGGAAGTTGGACAGAGAGTTTTCAACCAGCAGACCAAAGTTTGCGCGCGATCGGTGACGCCCAGCGTCGAGAGATCTTTAGCTTGTTTCCGGATCTTGCAATTTTTCCGGCGCCCGAAGTCTATGCGTCCGCGCGGCGTTCGTTAAAGCGACACGAGGCAACGACACTTTTGGTGTGATCCCGCGATTAGGTGGATGTGGTCTGAGAGTTGCGCCAAGCAGCCCATTCTTCTGGTGTATCAAGGTCGCGCCGGGCACGTTGGTCGGGCAGGGGCACAAGATGCACCTTGTCGGCGTGTCGTTCCATCAATGACTTACCACCATCTTCGCCGCGTAGGTTAAGAAGATCGGCATAGATCGCTTGTTCGAACAGGATCGGATGGCCGGGCTTGCCGTCTTCCGTGGCACCGCGCCAGACCCAAGGTCCATGTTCCGTGGACCGCGCTGCGATGACGTCGCGCATGTCGGTCGCTTCGATTTCGACCAAGTCGGCAAGGACCATCAGGAAACACTTGTGCCGCAAATGCGCGCGCGTGCCGGCACGAATGGATCCGCCCATGCCTTCAAAGGCTTCGGTCACTGTCATCAGTCGGACCGGCAATCCAGCCACCGCGCGTTTCAAAGCGGGCTGACCCGGTCGGATCAAGACAGTAACCTCTCGGCTTGCCTTAAGCGCGCGCCACGCTTGTAGTCGCAGCAAGGGTTGACCGTCGACAAGCTCCAAAAGCTTGTCGCGCGCACCCATTCGGGAGGAACTCCCCCCGGCAAGTATCAAGATTGGCACTGTCATTAAGTAACCTTAACGTATGCAACGCCAATCGCACCACTTTTTCGTGAACTGTGCGTTGAAGTCGCACTGCTCTGAATTTGGAACTACGGAACCGGACGGATTACCCCCGCATACGAGCGCCGTCGGCATCAAAGAGAGCGGTGCTGATGACCCGCGCCTTTCGCATGTGGCCAAGGATTTCGATCTCGACCTCCAATCCGTCTTCGACCCGCTCGGTTGGTAAAAAACCTTGCGCGACGGACTTTTCTGCGAAATGGGAATAGCCGCCTGAGGTGCAGAAGCCGACGACGCTTCCGTCAAGCCAGATAGGCTCATACCCGTTCACATCCGCATCCTCAGCGTCGACTTCAAAAGCGCAAAGGCGGCGCGCGGTCCCGGATTGGCGTTCCGCTTCGGCGGCTGCACGACCAATGAAATCCGCGTTTTTGGTGAAAGAAATAAATCGGTCCATCCCTGTTTCTGCTGCTGTGTAGTCGGGCGAAAACTCGGCCATCCAAGAACCGAAAAACTTGTCGAGCCGCAAAGACATTATCGCACGCATGCCAAACGGCACCATGTCGTGCGGCTTCCCGGCCTCCCACAAGGACTGCCAAAGCTGGCGTTGTGCCAGTGGGTCGCAATAGATTTCAAACCCCAGATCGCCTGTGTAAGAAACACGCTGCACGATGCAATCAGTCATGCCCACAGTTATGCGGCGGACGTCCATGAATTTCAGATCGCTAACATCCGCAAGTGTGCAAGCCGCGAGTACATCACGCGCCTTTGGACCCGCAATCTGGAAACCGTTGCGCGTGTCCGAGATGTTGCGCACCTCGGCGCCGTCAACCGCGTTTTGCAGAAACCAGCGCATGTGGAAGGCCTGAGAGCCATAAGACGCGGTCAACTGGAACTGGTTTTCGGACAAGCAGCAAATCGTGAAATCTCCGATCAGTTTGCCTTTGGGCGACAGCATTGGCGTCAGGGATAATCGTCCGGGCAGGGGCACGCGCCCAGCCATGATGCGATCCAGCCAGTCCCGTGCTTTCGGTCCGGTCACCTCGTATTTGCCGAAGTTATGCACTTCGATGATCCCGACACCAGAGCGCACACCGTGCACTTCGCGACCTGTGGCTGCAAACGCATCGGAACGGCGGAAGGACGGGGTCTCAAAACTCGGCTCATCGCCTTGAGCAAAGTAGTTCGGGACTTCCAAGCCATAGTGATGTCCCCACACAGCGCCCATCTCGCTGAAAATCTCGTACATGGGGGTCGTGCGATTGGGCCGTGCTGCGGGAAGTTCTTCGTTCGGGTAGGCGACGGAAAAGCGTTTCTGATAGTTCTCAATGACCTTTGGAAGAGTGTAACCCGGGCTGATCCAGTCACCAAAACGGGCCACATCCATGGCCATCGTGTCACGTTCGGTCTCGCCCTCGATCATCCATTGAGCAAGCATCAAGCCAACGCCACCACCTTGGGAGAATCCGGCCATAACTCCACACGCCGACCAATAACCACGCATTCCCGGCACAGGTCCCACCAAGGGGTTGCCGTCCGGTGCAAAGGTGAAGGGGCCGTGGATCACGTTCTTGACGCCTGCGCGTTCAAGATCAGGGAAGCGTTTGTAGGCAAACGCGATGGAGTCTTCGATCTTGTCGAAATCATCATCCAGCAGGTCCTGACCAAAGTCCCAGCTTGTTCCTTCTACGGCCCACGGGCGGCATGTTTGTTCGTAAAACCCGATGCACAGGCCTTTGCCTTCTTGACGCAAATAGCTTTCGCCAGCCGGATCCATGACATGGGGATGTTCTTTGCCGTCCTGCATCATCTCTTCGATCAGGGGGACGTTTTCCGTGACAAGGTATTGATGCTCCATCGGGTGAAGCGGGAAGTAAACGCCGGCCATGGCGCCAACTTCACGTGCCCAGAGGCCGCCCGCGTTCACCACATGTTCGGTGTGGATGGTCCCCTTGTCTGTGACCACATCCCACGTGCCGTCCGCTCTTTGAGTGGTTTCGCGCACCATGCAATGCGTTTCGATGGTCGCCCCGCCCATACGCGCGGCCTTTGCGTAGGCGTGAGTTGTTCCCGACGGATCAAGATGACCATCGAGCGGGTCATAGAGCGCCCCAAGTATCCCGTCCGTGTTGGTGACTGGCGCAATCTGTTTGATCTCGTCCGGTGTTACAATTTCCGTTTCCAAGCCCATGAACCGGTGCTTGGCGCGTTCTGCAAGCAGCATGTCAAACCGGTCCTGATCTTCGGCCAGTGTCACACCGCCCACATGGTGCAGTCCGCAAGACATGCCGGTCAGTTCTTCGAGCTCGCGATAGAGTTTGATCGTATAACCCTGCAGTGCAGCCATATTGGTGTCACCATTCAGCGTGTGAAACCCGCCTGCCGCATGCCAGGTGGATCCAGACGTCAGATCGGAACGTTCAACGAGCATAACGTCGGACCAGCCGAGTTTGGTCAGGTGATAGAGGACTGAGCAGCCAACGACACCGCCTCCGATAACAACTACGCGCGTCGTGGTTTTCATCTGGTTCTCCTGTTTGGTTTCTTATTTTGTCGACGTTTCAAAGGCCAGCGGCAAGCACGAAAACGACCTGTCATGTCGCTATGAAAAGGAGCGCGCCTAGGCGCGCACGACAAGCTTTTGCGCGGCTCAGCTGCGCGGTGGCGCCCGTTGATTGACTATTGGCCAGATTAGATGCGGTGCACAAATCCGACGCATTATGTCGGGAAGGGACATTTTTTACGGTATCGGCCAACGCAGATTGAAGCCGAACCTGTGATGGAGCAAGACATGCGAGACAAGGCACAAGCCGTCATCATCGGAGGTGGCGTCATTGGGTGTTCGATCCTTTACCACCTAACCAAACTCGGGTGGACTGATGTTGTGCTTTTGGAACGCGATGAACTGACATCCGGGTCCACCTGGCACGCGGCCGCAAATATTCATGGGTTGCACGACAGTGCCAATATTTCCCGGCTGCAGCACTACACCATGAACCTCTACAACGCGCTGGAAGAAGAGACCGGGCAAAGTTGTGGCGTATTTCAACCCGGTTCGCTTTACCTTGCTCAGACCGAAGAGCGGGAGCATCAGCTTCGTCTTCAGGCAGCGAAGGCCAAGCTCTATGGAATGAATTTTCACGAGATTGACCGGGCCGAGGCGGAACGACTGCATCCGCTGGTCAATTACGACGGTATCCGTTGCATCATGTGGGAACCTGATGGCGGGAACGTGGATCCATCCGGTGTCACCAACGCGTACGCCGTTGGCGCGCGTCAACGCGGCGCTGAAATCCATCGATTTACGCCTGTGACTGGGACTGTGCCGCAACCGGATGGCACTTGGATCGTTGAAACACCAAAGGGTAACATTCACACCCCATGGGTGGTGAACGCAGCTGGGCTCTGGGGCAGGGAGGTCGCTGCTCTTGCCGGTATCAAGCTGCCGCTGCAACCGACAGAGCATCAGTATTTCGTGACTGAAACGATTGACGAAATTGCCGCGATGGATCGCCGCCTGCCATCTGTCGCGGATCGGGACGGTGAATATTACCTGCGCCAAGAGGGCAAAGGTCTGCTTGTCGGGGCCTATGAAAAGGACCTGCGACTGTGGGCTGAAGAGGGGACTCCGCTGGATTTTGCGCATGATCTCTTCCCCGACGATCTGGAACGAATTGAAGAAAACATGATGCGCGCCATTGATCGCGTGCCCGCCGTTGGGAGTGCTGGGATCAAACGAGTGATCAACGGTCCGATGATCTGGTCGCCAGATTCGAATGTGATCCTTGGCCCCGTACCTGAGTTGAAGGGTTATTTTTGCTGCAACGGGATTATCCCCGGCTTCAGTCAATCCGCCGGTATGGGGTTGATGGTCGCCGATTGGATCGTTGAAGGCGAGATGCGCTATGACATGTTTGCTTGGGACATGGCGCGGTTTGGCGATTGGGCCGACGACGCATTCACCAAGGCGCGCGTGCGCGATGTGTACGCGCACCGTTTCAAGATTCACTTCCCCAACGAAGAACGCACAGCGGGACGCCCTGCCCGGACACGACCCGTTTATGACATGCAAAAAGAGCGCGGTGCGGTCTTTGGCCTCAACTACGGTTGGGAGCATCCGCTTTGGTACGCTGACGCGCCCGGAGCGCGCGACACGGATGGGTTCACACGACAAAACTGGTGGGCTCCGGTGGGCGAAGAATGTCGGATGCTACGCGAACGGGCAGGGATCATTGATATCTCCAACTTTGCTAAATATCGGTGCAAGGGACCGGGCGCGGAAGACTGGTTGAATGCTGTATTTGCCAATCGCATGCCGCGTGAGGTTGGGCGATCGTGCCTGACGCCTTTGATTGGCGTGCGTGGTGGGATCGCGGGCGATGCAACGGTCACGCGGATTGCACAGGACGAGTTCTGGATCATTTCGTCAGGTATGGCAGAGCGGTACCAGAAGCGCTTTTATGACATGGTGCCGCTGCCCGATGGCACGATTTTTGAAAGCCTGACAGACGCCGTTTGCGGGTTCAATGTGGCGGGTCCTCAATCCAGAGCCCTGCTGCAACGGTTGACGAACGCGTCACTGGCCACAGAAGATTTCCCGTTCATGCGGTCGCGAAAAATCGAGTTGGGTGGTGTCGAATGTCTGGCGTTGCGCGTGTCTTTCACAGGAGATTTGGGGTGGGAGTTACACTGCCGCGTTGAGGATCAGACAACACTTTATTCCGCGCTGTTGGAAGCTGGGCGTGCGTTCGATGCGGGACCCGTTGGGAGCCGTGCTTTGATGAGTTTGCGCATTGAAAAAGGCTATGGCTCGTGGAGCCGTGAGTATTCGCCGGAATACTGGCCTCAGGAAGTAGGGTTGGATCGATTGTGCAAGTTGGACAAGGATTTCCTGAATAAAGCCGCCTGTGTGGACGTGCTGGGAAATCCGGCGCGCGAGACCTTGGTGTTATTGGCCTTGGATGACGCGCAGACAGCAGCGTCCAATGCTGATGCGACGGGCGGCGAACCTATCTTCAAGAAGGGCCAAGGAATTGGGCGGGTGACGTCTGGTGCTTATGGGTATTCCGTTGGGATGAGCCTGGCTCTGGGGTATGTCAGCGACGCGAAGCCAGGTGACACTGTTCAGGTTATGGTGCTGGGTCAGCCTCATGACGCCGTCATTTTGGACGCACCACCCTTTGACCCAGATGGTGTGAAACTGCGCGCATGACCGTGGTTTCCTATCCGCCGACGAGCCAACCCACACCATAGGCAACAAGGGCACAGATGCCACCAACGGCCATCGTCTCGGAAATGCATCGAATTGCAGCTTGTCCCGTTGCGTACCAACGCAAGCACCCCAGCGCGAACAGGGCAAGGGCAGTGGCCGCCACTGACATCCAGAATGTCGTGTTGTCCGCGTCTCGGATGAAATAAGGAACCAAGGGAACCGCGCCGAAGACGATGAAAGAGCCAAACGTGAACATGCCGTTAACGGCAGGATTTTCGTCATCAGGGTTTTGCATGCCGAATTCGTAAGTGAGCATCAAGTCGGTCATGATCTGGGGGTGTTGCACCAGATGAGACGTCACGGTGTCCGCCTGCCCAGCTGGCAAGCCACGCTGGCGCAGGATTTCAAATAGCTCCATGCGTTCTTGTTCAGGGTTGACCTCAATCTCCTTCAGTTCCAGCGCACGGCGCCGATGATAGAGATCGTGTTCTGAACGCGCGGACAAGAATTCACCAAGCCCCATAGATACGCCATCTGCGAACAGATTGGCTAAGCCGAACACCAGTACCGCGAGCCCGCCGATCTGCGCAACACCCTCGGCAGCAGCGCCCGCGAAACCGGCCACGATCGCGAATGTCGTCACGATCCCGTCGTTCCCGCCATAGACGATCTGGCGCAGGTATTCCTGCAGTTTCGTTTGAGCATGTGCCTCGCGGCGGTGCGTATCCCAGTCCATGGTTTCAGGCCCGTTACTTGTCACGTTGCCTCGTGCGTGCCCGACTGGTGCTTGACTGTCCAGCGGTTAGGCTAGGAAAGTTCAACCCGCGCGACGAAGGTTCTGAGATGTCGAAGTATCAGACATGACCCGAAATCGTTGTGTCAGCGTTTCGTTTGCGCGCGCAGTTTCGGTCAACGCCTGGCAAGCTGAATGCGTGTCCGCGAAGAGGGCTGAGTTTTCGCGCGTCGTGGCGTCCAGTTGTGTCATCGCTTCTGAAATTGATTGAATGGATTGCGCTTGTTGGCGGGAACTGGCAGCGATTTTGGACACAGTTTCTGTAGCTTTTTCGACTGACCCGCCAACTTCCGACAGAGCTTGCACGCTTTGCGCAACGAACTCGACACCGCTCCGCACTTCGTCAGAACTCTTGGTAATCAGTAGGCGGATTTGTTGCGCTGCCTCAGATGAGCGTTGCGCGAGCCCGCGCACTTCGGAGGCAACAACTGCGAATCCGCGACCTGCTTCACCCGCACGTGCGGCTTCGACCCCAGCATTCAATGCGAGCAAGTTCGTTTGAAAAGATATTGAGTCGATCAAGGTTGTGATCTTGCCGATATCTTTGGATGTCGCTTCTATGCGTTCAATTGCGCAGGCCGCTTGCGCGACCACGTCGCGACCGGTTTCAACGTGATCAAGTGCGGTATGTGAAATGTCGACTGCTTCTGCCGCCGCAGCGCTGGTCAGACTGACATCTTGCGTGAGTTCGCCCAACGCATTGGTTGATTGCATCAATGCGGTGACCTGAACCTCTGTGCGACGCATGAGATCTTCGGTAGCTATGCTGATCGAGTTTGCCTCGTCTCGCACGGTTTCGGCGTTTGATTTTACGCCTGACACGATGCCACGCAAATTGGACAAGGCTTCGTTGTAAGTGTTGGCGACGTGTTGGTATTCTTCCGGCAACTGCGATCGAATATCCGAACCCAGATCGCCTTGGGACAATGACCGCATTGCTTTAGACAGTTCTTGAACGACTGATTGCAATTCCGTCCGAAGTTGCTTTTGTTGTTCTGCTGCAGCTGCCGCGGTTTCCTTGATTTCCTTTGAAAGGTCTGCTGCATTTTGCGCTTCGGCTTCGGCTGCTTCGCGCGCTTTGCGTGCTTCTTCAGTTCGCGTTTGCGCCTCTTCGCGCTGTGCTTGGGCGTCTTTTGCGGCAATCTCAGCACATTGCGTCTGTTCTTCCGCAACGGTCTTTGCAGTTTGTGCGGAATCACGTTCGGCGATCATCGAGCTAACCAACCTCCTTCTAGATTGAACGATAACGATCAAAGCAGCGGTTTCGAGAGCGAGAACAGCCCCGTGGAACAAGCTACGTGCGATGTTCGCCCAGATTTCACCGTCAGGATAGACAAGCGCAGGAACAAGAACACTGAACGAAATGTGGTGAACCGCAACAACCAATGTGGCCGAGACAAGCGCGCGAATGCCGTTCAAGGCAACGACAGTGGCGACGACGGCAAAGAACAACATGTGGCTGTCAATTTGCCAAGGATGTCCGTGAAACGCGGCCGTTACTGCAATGGGTTGGCCAACCGCGCAAATCGCGACAAAGTCTTTTTGAAGATCTTTTGTGGCCCTTAATCCGAGAACACCAATCAACAAGAATGCTAAGGAAACTGCCGCCGGTAAGACAATCGAATTCCCGGCCACAATGCTCGCGATGCACGCAAGCGGCAGACCGCTCGCGCAAGCCACAACATACGGTACAATCGTCTTCTTTTTACCGCGTCTTTTTGCATCACTCATGTAGTCGGGGTCCTATTGTCGTTTGTTCCGCAAAGACGCGCCAGCGCGGCGGCTGGAATGACAAACCATGCGCGATCCGCCACCGCCCCAGCAGTCACAGCCTTGTCACCGATCACCAACATGGACCATCGGGACTGCAACCCGCCGATCACTGTGCCGCCGTTTTGATGGATGCTGTTAACAAGTGTTTCGGGACGTCGCGAGATGACGAGGTAAAGAGCATCTTCAGCAACAGGTTGGTCAGCAGCTTGAGCCAAAGCAACAAGCGGCGTCGCTATCCCCACTGCCAAAAGCAACAGCGCAATGATGCAATAGTCGCGGAATTCTTTCATGCGCAGGTCCCTAGCATCAGAGACCTAACCAACGCTTAAGCGGCGCAACAAAACGCATAGCGGCCATGCGTCGCGTGGTGTTCCTTTTACCGTTGGGTCAAGATAGATACAGTTTAACGTTAAACAAACGGACCAAACTGATGCGTGATCTGAAAATCCCTGAACAGCGTCATCCGGAAAAGGCGCATCGTCCTGATAATGCGCAACCTAAAAAACCGGACTGGATTCGGGTCAAGGCGCCCGGCGGTAAAGGGTATGCCGACACGCACAAGATCATGCGCGACAACAACCTTGTCACAGTCTGCGAAGAAGCCGGATGCCCGAACGTCGGCGAATGCTGGAGCCAGGGCCACGCCACCATGATGATCATGGGCGAGATCTGCACACGCGCCTGCACGTTCTGCAACATCGCTACAGGCAAACCGCCCGAAGCATTGGATGTTTTCGAACCGGGCCGCGTTGCCCATGCTGTTGAGAAGTTGGGCCTGAACCACGTGGTCATCACATCGGTAGACCGGGACGATATCGACGATGGGGGCGCGGATCACTTCGCCCAGACCATCCGTGCTGTGCGTCACCGCAGCCCGTCCACAACCATTGAAATCCTGACGCCCGACTTCATCAAATGCGCGCCAGAGGTGCTCGAAACCGTGGTTGAGGCGCGTCCTGACGTCTTTAACCACAACCTTGAAACCGTGCCGGGCCTCTATCCCGAAGTGCGTCCCGGTGCGCGATATTTCCACTCTTTGCGCTTGTTGCAGCGGGTCAAGGAACTGGACCCGCTGATGTTCACCAAGTCAGGCATCATGGTCGGTCTGGGTGAGGACAAACAAGCGGTCACGCAGGTCATGGATGACATGCGCGCGGCTGATATCGACTTTTTGACCATCGGCCAATACTTGCAGCCAACTCCGAAGCACCACGCGGTGGATCGGTTCGTGCACCCGGATGAATTTGCGGCGTATGAAAAAGCAGCCTATGGCAAAGGGTTCCTGATGGTCTCTGCCACGCCATTGACCCGGTCGTCTTATCACGCGGGCGATGACTTCGCGCAGTTGCGCGCCGCTCGGCAAGCCAAGGTGTCTCGCAACTAAAGCCGCAAAGTCGCTGTGGCTTTCGCAACAGGCTATGTGCAGTTTTCCCACCAAATCGCGCAGTTGCGCAGATTGCCCATTGTCATCTGACATGGAAACACCTTATCTAGAGTCATGACGCGCCACACACGTATAAGGCGAAGTCGTAAGAGTTTCGCTGTTTGACTTCGCACAGGGCTCACCCGGGCGATCAGACAGACCGATTGAACCTTCGAGGATATCCCGAAGGTTGTGAGACGCCAGCAGACCCGACATGGGCGCTGCGGCACGTAATGGGGGCAGGTGGCTCGATCCGCTTGCCTCGGAGAAGAACCGCGATGACGCGCGCGCAGACAGATCTGTATCAGGCAAGGACCCCATCGGGTCCGGCCTTGCGCATGTCACACCTCGCACAGACAAGACACAATCCCAAATTGGCCGCACCCCCCGGGGTCGTGGCCCATTCGCGATTGCGCAACGGACTTATATGCCAAAGAAAATGCTTATCGATGCCACCCACGCGGAAGAGACCCGCGTTGTGGTGGTCGACGGAAACAAGGTCGAGGAATTTGACTTTGAATCCGAAAACAAACGCCAGCTTGCTGGCAACATCTATC
>CAZDXI010000057.1:0-13048 GCA_964509095.1 uncultured Rhodobacterales bacterium | reverse complement strand
ACGCGCGGGACGGCCGGATATATACGCCGGTCGGGCTGGAGGTGATTCACCGGGTCGACATCGAAGCTGACGCGATCTCGACTGACATCCTCGGGCCAAGACGGCATGTGCGTCTGGCGCCGCATTACTCGAAACCTTGTGTGGTTTCCACACCTGCGAAACTATCCCGCGGTGGGCATTTCGCCCAATATGACAAGCTTTACACGCCGGATGAGTTGTATCTGTTTCATCTCAAGTGGTGCGATTTCGACGCGTACAAGGATGCGATGGATCGTCGAAACACTGTGACGCAAGACGTTGGGGCCAGTGTGAAAGAAGCCTCCATCGGGCGGCATTGGTTCGCGGAAGCGCGCGGCGATGATCGTGCTCAGTTTGAAGCGTTTGCATCGCTGGAACAGGAAGACGGGTTCGATCTGCGTTGGGTGCGCCGCAAGATGCATCGCACCTTTGGCCCGCGTGGAGAGACAGGATTTTTTGAATTCCGCCGCCCTGACATCAAAAAGCAATACGTCCTGCCAGAACGCTTTGCCGGCTTGTTCTAAGTCGGGCTCTGTTCGGCCATATAGTCCGACAAGCGCTTTCCTGGCTCGTCTTCGTAAAGTTCAGGCAATGCCTGCGCGTTTTCGATCAAGTCTATGCGAAACACGCGGAACGCCGCGCGCATTTCGCACCATGCGGTCAGCGTCCAGACGCGGCCCCAATATTCCATATGTAAGGGGCGGATCGTGCGTTCGCTTCGGGATCCGTCGATGCTTTGGTATTGCAGGCGAAGTTTCTGACGCGCTTTGATCGCCGCGCGCACCGTTGGCATGTGGCCAAGTCCGCGTGCCGCGTCCGCGAATGGGTAGACCGCGAATTTCCAGCTGTCGGCATCTGAAATCACTTGGGTGGGAAGGACCGCATCCAACTTGTCGCCCAACCGCATGGCCGCGCGGGCCAAGTCGGGATCTGCGGCTTCTGCGACAATCGCGATGCCGAGGTTCAATGCTTCGAGTTCTTCCGCGCTCAGTGACAATGGAGGCAGCGTGATTGCGCCAGTGGCCATATACCCCACGCCACGTTCTCCTTCGACGGGGACCCCGGACATCTGCAACGTGTCCATGTCCCGATAGATGGTCCGCACCGACACCTCCAATTGCTCCGCCATCTCCTGTGCAGTGTGCAATTTGCCATCGCGCAGGATTTGAAGCAGATCAAACAGTCGGTCGGTGCGGCGCATTTTACTCCTTGTGTAAATGAATTCCCGCGTGGCGCATCGTAACGCTGTCAGGATCGATCAGGGCCATGAACGGACCGGCTTCGGGCTGTTGCATCATCTCGGTCGCGGCGGTCTTCGCGGCGTCGTGCGACGTCCAGCGCAAATGATCGGTCCACAGCCCATCCGCATCTTTGCTTAAGGTGCGGCTTTCGAAAGCACCGGTACTTTGCAGGAAAGACATCATTCCTTCTGCTGCGGTGATGAATTCGGCCTCATCCGCACCCTCAATTAGACGAAAGGTGACGATTTCGGCAGTTGGCATTGCATCATGTGTCATTCGGCATGTCCTCTTGTTATGCGCTTGCCGGTATGACGTGGTCCAACTGACATAAACCTGTCAGTTGGGTTCAGCAAGGGGTGAAAAACTTGTTCACCTGGGTGTGTTTACGCTCTGCTTTGACGCTTCACCCCTTCCGCTGCCGTGTGTCCGTTGTCTAAGTGATGTCCGACACAAGGCCCGGTATGCGGGCTTTCAAGAGACATGGGAGACCTCACATGCTGAACAATATTGGCCTACCGGGCATTCTTCTGATCGCAATCGTCGTGCTTGTCCTGTTTGGACGCGGCAAGATTTCTTCGCTGATGGGTGAAGTGGGCAAGGGCATCACGTCCTTCAAAAAAGGCGTAAACGAAGGCACTCAAGAACTGAAAGACGAAGCCGAAGACCTTGCCGAAGCGGCCAAAGACGTCACGCCGTCGGAAGAAAAAGACAAGGCATAAACGCAGATGTTGGATCTGGGTTGGACCGAGCTTCTGGTCATTGGTGTTGTCGCGTTGATCGTGGTGGGACCAAAAGACCTGCCTGTGCTGTTTCAGAATGTCGGGCGGTTCGTCGGCAAGATGAAAGGCATGGCACGAGAGTTCTCTACGGCCATGAACCAGGCCGCAGATGATGCCGGTGTGAAGGACATTCAAAAAGGCCTGAACGCTGCGACCAACCCCGTCAAATCCGCAATGGATGGCGTCAAGGACGCAGCCGGAGATCTTGGCAAGATGGAGTTTGATCCGGACAGCGAAACCGGAAAGCTCTCTGCCGAACGCGCGGAAAACGCCAAGAAAATTCAAGCCGCCTCGGCCCGCGCTGCTGCGGAACGCAAGGCGCGCGAAGCTGCCGACGCATTGAAGAAGGCCGAGGAATACGAGGCGGAGTTGAAATCCGTTCAGAAGGATAACTCATGAGCCAAACCGACGATATCGATGACAGCGCCGCGCCGCTGATCGAGCATCTGGCAGAGTTGCGCACCCGGCTGATCCGTTCAGTCATTGCGTTCATTGTCGGCATCGTTCTGGCCTTCACTGTGGCCGAACCGATCCTGCAATTCCTGTTGCAACCGATCGAGGAAACCTTGCGTGAACTCGGTGACCCGTCTCCGACGATGCAATACACAAGCCCACAGGAATACCTGTTCACCCTTTTCCGGATTTCTATGGTGTTTGGGTTCGCGCTTGCGTTCCCCGTAATCGGGCATCAGCTTTGGCGCTTTGTCGCTCCGGGGCTTTATCGAAACGAAAAGAACGCGTTCTTGCCGTTTCTAGTGGCCTCTCCGGTGATGTTTATACTGGGCGCGTGTTTTGCGCATTTCGTTGTGACCCCCTTGGCGATGGCGTTCTTTCTCGGGTTCGCGGACGTCCCATCGTTGATTGCAGACATCATGGGCAGCTTCGTCGGCTCCGAAGCCCTGCCTGCACCTGCGGCGCCTGTCGAAGACGGCATTCGCATTACGTTCTTTGGTAAGGTGAACGAAAGCCTCGATATCACCCTGAAGTTCATTATGGCGTTCGGTCTATGCTTCCAGCTTCCCGTGCTGCTGACCCTGATGGGTAAGGCTGGGTTGGTCAGTGCCGAAGGGCTCGCCAATGTGCGTAAATACGCGATGGTGGGTATTCTTGTTCTCGCAGCGCTTGTGACGCCGCCAGATGTTATCACTCAGTTGATCCTTTTCGTGGTTGTCTACGGTCTCTACGAAGTGTCGATCCAGCTCGTAAAACGGGTCGAGACAAAGCGTGAGGACAAGCTGCGCGAAGACGGCTATTACGACGACGAAGACGATCTCGCGGATGAGGATGCGAAGTGATTGACGACCCGATGGACCGCATTGCTGCGGCGCTGGAACGTATGTCCCCGGCGCCGATGCAAGCCCCCGATTGGGATGCCGCTGGTGGCTTTGTCTGGCACGTGGATCCGGACCGTCTTGAACCGGTTCAGAACATCAACCGCGTCCCACTCAATTTGCTGGTCGGCGTAGATCGCTCTCGCGATACGTTGCTTCAGAACACCCAGCAATTCGCGGCTGGTCTGCCTGCGAACAACGCTTTGCTTTGGGGCGCGCGCGGTATGGGTAAATCCAGCCTCGTCAAAGCCGTGCATGCCGATGTGCATGAAGCGCATAGTGACCTCAAGATTGTGGAACTCCAGCGGGAGGACCTGCCGTCTGTGGGGCGCTTGCTGAACCTGCTACGTGGGGCGCCCGCGCGCTTCTTACTGTATTGCGATGATCTCAGCTTCAGTCACGACGATCAGCACTACAAATCTCTCAAGGCTGTGCTCGACGGTGGGATCGAAGGACGCCCGGACAACGTAATCCTGTACGCAACCTCAAACCGTCGCCATTTGATGCCGCGTGACATGATCGAAAATGAACGTGGCTCCGCGATCAATCCCTCCGAAGCGGTAGAGGAGAAAGTCTCTCTGTCCGACAGGTTCGGCCTTTGGCTCGGCTTCCATCCCTGTGATCAGGATCAATACCTGTCAATGATCGATGGTTATTGCTCCGCCTATGGCGTCAAAGTCGCTGCAGACACTCTTCGTGCAGAGGCCATCGAATGGCAGGCCACGCGGGGTGGGCGCTCTGGCCGTGTCGCGTGGCAATTCTTCATGGATCTTGCCGGACGCCACGGCGTTTCGATCTGACGACCCTTCATCTTGCCAGAAATATCCCGGGGGTGAGACGCGCAGCGGCGAGGGGGCTGGCCCCCTCTGTTCATCGACCTCAACCAAGATAGTCGTTCGGATCGACGCTCTCAAACCCATCGCGCACTTCAAAGTGCACAAAAGACTGATCTCCATCGCGCAGCTTGGCAATCGTTTGCCCACGCCGTACTTTGTCGCCCTTTTTCACGGCCACATCCGTTACGTTGGCATAGACCGTCAGCAGGTTGCCGGCGTGGCGCACCACGATGATAGGCACGCCCTCTGCACTTTCCGTGATGGCCGCGACTGTACCCGCATCGGCAGCTTTCACAGCCGCGCCTGGTGCTGCCTTGATGTTGATCCCATCATTGCGACCCTTGGAATATTCGCGAATGACCGTGCCCTTGACAGGAACCGCAAACCGTCCGGAACTGGCTGGTTTCGTCTGCTTTCCAATGTCAGGCTTGGGTGCGGGTTTTTCGGCCTCTGCCTTGGTGATTTCGCTTTCCTTGGGCAAAGGTTTCTCCGCCGACGGAGGCGTCGGTGTGGGGGAACCCTGGCCCGGTGCCGTTGTCGACGCCGATGCACTGCGCGGCGGAGCTTCCTGCGCGACAGGGATCATCAAGAATTGACCTTCCCGTACGGTGAATTGCGGCCCCAACCCGTTCCAACGCGCTAATGCGCGCACAGGCACATTGTACAAACGCGCAATCGTATAAGCCGTTTCCCCTCGCGCGACCTGATGTCGGATCGGTTCTTGTCCCGTTTGCGGCTTTGGCGTGCTTGTCGGTGTGTCCGCGGATTTGTCGATGGCCTGACCAGCAAGCGTCGTCACATCAACAGGGGCGGGTCGGATCGGCCCGGTTGTGGTGGCACCTGTCGCGGGCGAAGGCTCTGCGACCCGTTTCGGCAGTGCGATCACTTCATCCTGACGCAAGGGCGCGTCCAATGGCAACGCATTGTAGCTGGCCAATTCGCGCGGGCTCACACCCACGCGTGACGCAACGCTTTGCACCGTATCCCCGCGCCGCGCGAGCGCGACTTGATAATTGGGATAGGAAATCACGCCGCGATTGTCAGGTTCCGGTCGCACCGCTGTGGCTTGCAATGCAGCAGGGGCCGTTGTGAAACCGCCTGTATTGCCGCGCAGGTCATAGTCGAAATCATCGCAGGCGCTCAGCACCAATAACGCGGAAAGCGCAATTCCAGCCCGCAAGGGCGAGATCGAATGGGTCATCTGCTTGTCCTCATGCCGTACCCTTTATTCATAGGGTTTCAGCTTAATTCTCACGCATAAACGCGTGCGTTTCAATCACTCTTTGCCCAGACCTTCCAGAAGCGGCACAAAACGCACCGGGCGCAGCTCGTCATAATCGAGTCCCTCGTCGGTCTTGTGCACCCGGATCAGGTGCTGCACCGCGTCTGACTGGCCCACAGGCACAACCATGATACCGCCAACCTTCAATTGCGCCAATAACGGTCCGGGCGGGTCCTCGGCGGCTGCGGTCACGATGATCCGATCAAACGGCGCCTGTTCTTCCAAACCGTAAGACCCATCCGCCGTCACCGCCGTGATGTTCGTCAGGTCCATATCTTCAAAGATCGCGCGTGCCTCGCGTACCAGACGCCGGTGCCGATCCACCGTATAAACCCGCCGTGCCAGCCGAGACAGGATCGCAGCCTGATAACCAGAGCCGGTTCCGATCTCCAACACCTTATCGCGGGGGGAGACATCAAGCGCCTGCGTCATCAATCCAACGACTGAGGGTTGCGAGATCGTCTGACCACAGGAAATCGGAAGCGGCGTATCTTCATAAGCGCGTTCAGCAAACAGGCCACGAATGAACGGGCCCCGGTCGATGTGCTCCATCGCCTCCAGCACGCGTTTGTCCGTCACCCCGCGCGAGCGCAGGGTGTAAAGGAACTGCATCTGGCGTTCGGCGTGCTCACTCATTTGAATGCCTTGTGCAGTGCATCAAGACCCGCGTGATCTGTCAGATCTGCCCGCATCGGCGTGACCGAGATATAGCCCTCAAGGTTCAGCGCGGCATCGGCTTCCGGTGCGGTCGGCACGCGTTGATCGCCCCCGGTGATCCACAAGTATCGCCGCCCAGCAGGTGACGTGAACGGTTTTGCGCCAAAATGCACGCCCGGTCGCCGTCCTTGCGCGGCTGCGCGCGTGCCTTTGACCTGATTTGCTGCCACAGGGGGAAAGTTCACATTGTAAAACCGGCCATAAATCGCATCCATGTCAAAGCCTGCATCCAGGATTGTGCGGATCACATCCGCTCCGTGCGTGGCAGCGGCCTCAAACGGATCATCCAAATCGCGATTGTCGGGTCCATAATATTGTGACAGCGCAATCGCTGGCAGATCCTGCAACGCAGCCTCAATCGCAGCCCCAATGGTTCCGGAATAAAGCGTGTTTTCCGCCGAGTTATTGCCCCGGTTCACACCCGACAGAACAAGGTGGGGACGCTTGAACATGATGTCATGCACGCCCGCCAACACACAATCCGCAGGCGACCCTTCGGCCGCAAAGCGTCGCTCTCCCATTTGGGTCAGCATTGTGGGCTTGGTGTAATTGATACAATGGCCAACGCCGGATTGTTCAAACGCCGGGGCTACAACCCAGACCTCGCCATCCGGGCCTGCAATGTCATGTGCGATTTTTTCCAGAACCTTCAGTCCCGGAGCATTAATGCCGTCGTCATTTGTGATCAGAATCCGCACGTTTGCCCCCGGAGATGTGTTGCTGTCGTTGTAGGTGAGCCGGGCAGGGCGGGCAAGCAATCCTCGGCGTCACATGCGCAGTGTTGCCTTGGGGATTCACTCTTGGCGTTTACAGGTCTAGCTCTGCCATTACTTGCGCGGCGGCTTCGTGAATGTCGGTCAGCCCTTCGCGCCCTTCACCGGGATAAAACCGGGCGCGGGTCGCCGTTGGCATCGCAGGCGGTGTGACGATATCAACGCGCGGACCGGTCTTTACTGTTTCAGCGGCCCAACTGCGGGCCAATGCGATTTGCGCGGCCTTGCTCGCGCCATAACTGCCAAAGAATTTCTCCCCACCGCGCGCGTCGTCAAAGAACACAGCCCGTCCTGTCGTGCCTAAGAGCGGGGCGATATAGGTGATCAGCGTGGAGGTCGCGGTGATGTTTGTCGTAACCGACTTCGTCAAATCCTTGCCATCCAGCATCGACGTTGGCGCAAGGGGTGCGGCGTGCACAGCCGTATGAATCCAAAGATCAAGCTTGCCCCAGCGATCATGGATGCCACGGCACAGGGTCGCCATCGCTTCAGCCTTGGTCACATCCATTGGAGCAAGCGTCGCAGTGCCACCTTTGGCCTTGATCCGGTCGTCCAATTCTTCCAACGCGCCAACGGTTTTGGCCACCGCCACAATGTGATGCGTGGGCGCCAAAGCCTCTGCCAGTGCGGCGCCAAGACCGCGGGACGCGCCTGTGATCAGCGCGAGTTTGCTATCATTCTCTGCCATTTCCGGGATTTGGCAGGTTGCGCGCGGTGATGCAAGAGGACGCTACGTCCGACCTGCTTGACTTCCCATGCTGCATCGCCGCAAAAATGCCGCATCGCAACATAATTGATCAGAGGACACGAAACGATCATGACTTTGGCAAGAGCCGCTTTTGGTGAGCATACTCTTTTGAAACAGGCGCTTATGGTGCTGGGTGGGACCCTGTTAATTGCGCTGGCGGCGCAGATCAGCGTTCCAATGTATCCTGCGCCCGTCACTTTGCAGACCTTGGCCGTTTTGCTCGCCGGCCTGACCTTCGGCGCACGTCTGGGTGTTGTCACGGTGCTGACATATCTGGCCCAAGGGGCAGCCGGCTTGCCTGTCTTTGCCAATGCAACGAACGGGATTGCCTTCTTTGGCCCCACAGCGGGTTTCTTGTTCGGCTTTGTCCTTATGGTCTGGATCGTCGGTGTCGCAGCGGATCGCGGTTGGGTGCGTCACGTCTTCGGCGCCGCACTCGCTTCGGTGATCGCGTCCGTTCTGCTTTATGTGCCGGGCGCAGCTTGGCCTATGGCCGTTGCTGGGGCTTTCGGGCTGGATGCGGGCTGGGTTGGTCTGTCCGCAGACAAGATCTGGGCCGGGTTCATTGCGCCCTTTGTCCTTGGTGATCTCGTGAAATCGGTTCTTGCCGCTGTCGTCGTAACGGCTGCGCTGTCTTGGTGGTCACGTCGCGCAGTCTAAGTCGACCGAATGCCTGCACCGCTGCTGGTGCAGGCTATCCTCCGTTACAGGGCCAGTTCGACCCAGACCGGCACGTGATCCGATGGCTTTTCACCAGCGCGCACGTCTTTGTCGATGCCGGTATCCGTCAGCCAATCGGCGGCATAGGGGCATAACAACACGTGATCGATCCGAATGCCGTCATCCCGGTTCCAAGCGCCTGCCTGATAATCCCAGAATGAATAATGCTCTGGACCGTGTACGCGTGCGCGGAAGGCTTCGGTCAGACCAAGGTTCAGCAATCTGCGAAACGCCGCGCGGCTTTCCGGGCGGGCGAGGGCATCTTCCTGCCAGGCCTCGGGTCGGCGCGCGTCTTCGTCTTGCGGTATGATGTTGTAATCCCCGGTCATCAAAAACGGTGTTTCTTCGGCGAGTAATTCTCTTGCTCGGTCTTCCAGGCGCTGCATCCAAGCAAGTTTATAGTCATACTTCGGACCCGGTGTTGGGTTCCCGTTCGGCAGATACAACCCACACAGCCGGATAGCGTGGTGTTCTCCCATGACCGTGGCTTCGATGTAGCGGGCTTGTTCGTCTGTTTCATCGCCGGGCAATCCGCGCGTGACGTCCTCCAAAGGATGTTTGGACAGGATCGCGACCCCGTTGAAGCTCTTCTGCCCGTGGGTTTCCACGTTATAGCCGCGTTCTTCGAACAACTCGCGGGGGAATGCCTCATCCACGGATTTTATTTCCTGCAAAATCGCCACGTCAGGTTGGGCCTGATCCAGCCATTCAGGCAGTGCCTGTGCTCGGGCTTTGATTCCGTTGATGTTGAATGTTGCGATTCGCATTTTGCCTCCGAACCGTCCCTATATCGCGTCAGTATCGGGCGATCTAACGCCGTGGCCGCGCGATGAGCAAGCGTCAATCTTGATGCAATATGTTGCAGATCGCGGGATAGCTGACGCTGATACGCTCAAAGTTGTATTGTGGACAACTTTTCTTGCTTGAGTTGATTTGTCGGAATTCGATTGCTGCGCGCTTGAATTGTCCAATTTCGCTCATGTGGATAACTCCCAACATTAACACTTTATTAGGGAAAAAATCCTGTCCAACTCTCCTTAAAGGTGTGCAGCTTTAGGGCCAGTACAACCCGAACTCGTAGGAGACACCAAAATGACCGCTGTTAAGAAAATCTTTACTATTCAATCTGTTTGCGACACTCACGCCGACATCATGGCCGGTGACGGCGTCGAAATGTTCTCGTCTGGCTCTGCTCCAGCGTCCCATGCTCTGCTGGATGGCGATGCTGTGGATATGTTTTCGTCCGGATCAGCCCCGACGATGACATCTGACGCTTTGTCAGGCGATGCAACAGAGATGTTTTCGTCCGGTTCCGCACCGACGCTGAGCACGGCTTGCATCGCAGGTGAGGGCGTTGAAATGTTCTCGTCCGGCTCAGCTCCGATGGCCAGCGACACGGATGGTGGCAACCTTGTCGAGCTGTTCTCTTCAGGTTCCGCACCAGTCGCAGGAACCGTCGTCGATGGCGCTGCAACAGGCGCGTTTTCTTCAGGGTCGTCGCCGGTTAGTGCAGGCAAAGCACGGGCAGGGGACGCAACCGGTCTCTTCTCGTCCGGTTCCTGAGCATCCATCTTGAGCGGAGCTTTACCCAAAATGGCACAGTCCAATATCATTCCGCTTAAGGTGCCTCAGGCGCGCCAATCGCTCCCCAAGCGATTGGCCGCCCATGCGGCGCTGTTCGCACATGAGCGTCGCGGAGAAGAAGATGTTTTCTGGTTGAAAGAAAACGCAGAATTTCTCAACATCCTTGAATGCACGGGTCAGCCGGGCTCGGACGTTCTGTCGGCTTATGAGCCGTTCTATGACAGTCTGGAAACGCGACTTGGGAACTACCCGCAATACTACCGTTTCCTGTTGTCCATCTGCCTTGACCTCGAAGATTTGGGCATGTCGCAGGACAAAGGAACCGCGTTGTGTTCCTGGGTTCATGCGCAGGGGCTGGCTCAGGCAGAGCTGTCAGACCTTCAACGAGCCGAAGCGTTTCGCCTTCTTGCCCGCCGAGGAATTGGCGCCGAGGATGCGGGTCTGAAAGACCGCCTGCACGCCTTTATCAACCGCTCCGCGACCTTCGCGATCCCGAACAAGAAGGCCGCGTATGAGCTGACACATATCGTTTTCTATCTGTCTGAATATGGGCGCAAAGATCCCGATATCAGCGCACAAGCGCATCAAAGCCTGACCTATGCCGGTCTGCTGGCCTATCTGGACCAGAACTACGACCTTTTGGCCGAAATCTGTGTGGCGATCCGGTTTGCGGGACGCACGCCAAGCAGCACGTGGGAAGGCGCTGTTGTGGCCGCATGGAAAGCGACTGCGGCAACGCCGGTCGATGACGTGTCCGGTTTTGACGACTATCACGCGTATCTCGTGAGTTCTTGGCTGGCAGCCATGGCCGGTCAGGATCCCATGCCCTTGTGTCTGGAAGTCGGGTGCGCCCGGCTGGACATGGCACAACCGCCGGCGCGTCCGTTGCGGGACATGAGTGAAGCGTTGTCAGAAGCGCGCAATGCGTCCTGGAGCATGGTACGCCCGCGCATCTTGGCACGGCTTTCTGCTGACGGAGAGGCTCTGCTGGATGCCGCAGAGCGCAGCACGTCAGAGTTTGATGCGTTTTACGAAGGGTTTGCGCGGGCCAGCCATCCGGGCGTGCGCTGACACTTACATCGAAAAGGACGTCCCGCAGCCACAGGACGATGTGGCATTCGGATTGTCGATGATGAAGCGCGCCCCGATCAGTTCTTCGGAAAAGTCGATCGTTGCGCCGGCCAGAAAGGGCAAAGAGACCTCGTCGATCAGCACCTTTTCCCCGGCGCTTTCCAAGACCAGATCATCGTCCTTGGGCGTGTCGAGCGCGATTTCATACTGAAAGCCGGAACATCCGCCGCCCTCAACAGCGACGCGCAACGCCTGACCTTGCGCGGCAGCACCGATTTCAGAAAGGCGTTCAAAGGCACGCGGGGTCACTGTGGGCGGCAAGTTCATGCGCGGCTCCGGTTTTCAAGGTCTGTTAATTCACATATAGAAAGACGCAGGCAGTGAGACAAGAACCGGACAGGCAGAGATCACGTGGAACAGGCTTCTTATGCCACGAACCCGACCCGCTCGCGCGGTCGCCGGTTTGATGAACCCGAAAGCGCGCACCGATCCTGTTTTCAACGCGACCGGGACCGGATCATCCATTGCAGCGCCTTTCGGCGACTAAAGCACAAGACCCAAGTGTTCGTTGAACATGAGGGCGATTTTTATCGCACACGGCTGACGCACACGATTGAGGTCGCGCAGGTGGCGCGCACGATCGCCGGGTCTTTGGGACTGAATACGGAACTGACCGAGGCTGTCGCGCTGGCGCATGATCTGGGGCACACGCCTTTTGGACACACTGGCGAGGATGCTTTGCATGCCTTGATGGCACCGTTTGGTGGGTTTGATCACAACGCCCAAGCGATCAAGATCGTTACCTCTCTGGAACGGCACTATGCGGAATTTGATGGGTTGAACCTCACTTGGGAAGCCCTTGAAGGGATTGCCAAACACAACGGTCCAGTGGTCGGTGATCTGCCTTTTGCCTTGGCCGAGTACGACGCGCAGCACTGTCTGGAACTCGACACCCATGCCAGTGCAGAGGCTCAGGTCGCGGCCCTGTCTGATGACATCGCGTATAACAACCACGATATTCATGACGGTCTGCGCGCGCGTCTGTTCAGTGAAGTCGACATTGCAGACCTACCGTTGGTTGGCCCTGCCTATGCGGACGTGGATGCGGCCTATCCCGGCCTTGATCCATATCGCCGACGTCATGAAGCGCTGCGCCGCGTGTTCGGTGCGATGGTGAGCGATGTGATTGAGACATCCCGCTTTCTTTTGGCACAAAGCAGTGCTGCATCGGTCGAAGATGTTCGAGCACTCGGGCGGCCTGTCGTGCGGTTCTCAGATGAGATGTGGACCAATTTGCGCGTGATCCGCGAGTTTTTGTTCACGCGTATGTACCGCGCACCGTCGGTCATGGAGAAACGCGCAGAGGTGACGCGCGTGGTGCATGATCTGTTTCCGCTTTACCTCGAACGTCCGGATTTACTGCCGCGCCGCTGGCAGAGCGAAGTGGACGCGGCCTCCGGAAATCAGACCGAACTCGCCCGTCTGGTCGCGGATTACATTGCCGGTATGACGGATCGCTTCGCGCTGGAACAACATGCAAGGCTGCTTGGGTCGTCCTGAGCGGGGTGCTTCCTGCGGGCGCACACATGATTTGCTTGCGCGGGCGCCGCGCGGGCGCTGGAGGGAGACCCCTCCAGACCTCCCCGTCACAGGTTGGAGAGCGCTGTTTTCAGATCGCCATACCCGGTGAAACGACGTTCAAAGGCAAGGCCAAGGCGGCGGGCGCAGTCTTCTGCTTGGGCCGTCAGTTTTGGATCGTCGGTCTGCGCCTGGTAGATCAATTTGGTGTAGTTGCCAAAAATCATGTCACGCAGTTCGGGATGCTTGTCGAGCCCCATGGGTTTCCAGACAAACGCATCGAACTGGCGCACCAGAAAGTCAGTGAGGTAGAACGTTGTCATCTCATCCGCTGCGTTTTCGGCAAACCGGTCATTGCCTTCAAAAAAGC
>CAZDXI010000056.1:0-13126 GCA_964509095.1 uncultured Rhodobacterales bacterium | reverse complement strand
TACCCGACACTTTGGAACCGATCGTGATGTCGCTGAACGCGCAACTCCGTGTGGCCTTATGTCGTCTGCGGATGCCCCTTTCTGCGCTGTCCAATTTGAATCCGGGGGATGAGTTGCCTCTTCCGTCGGGTGTTATGAACAACACGGAAATCCTGACAATTGCGGGGCGCAAAGTGGGGCAGGGCAAGCTTGGGCAGATCCAAGGCATGCGTGCAATACGGGTGGAGCGACAGGCAGGTGCCCGTCAAGATCATCCGCAGCGCCGCGCGACCGACCAAGTCGCGGGGCAACCGAGTGTCGATCCGATCTATGACTCACCCGCAGGGGCCGAATTGCGCGCGGATGCAGCTTTCTACGATGCGGATGCAGATGCTCCTGAAATAGCACTGCCGGCGGTGTTGCCGCCGCCCAGCGATCTGGGAACCGAGGACATGGTGGATTTACCGGACTTGCCAGATATGGGTGATCTAGGGGATGGGGCAAGTGATGCTTTGCCCGACCTGCCGGGATTACCGGAAGCGGATGTTGGTGATTTGCCTGCCTTGCCGGATATGCCAGACCTCCCCGACATGCCAGACCTTCCCGATTTACCTGATCTGCCAATGATCAAAGAGGCGTAAGCCTGACAGCCGATGCCTTGGCGCCGGCCGATCTGCATACAATCCCGGCGCGCGGGAACGAGACGTTGAAATCAGCGTGACTGTGCTGCGATGGCTTCCAATGTGGGGCGCATATTTTCGAGATCATACCCGCCTGCGCGCGCTGAACTCACAATATCATCCGTTGGTAAAGATCCGGCTTGCCCCAATGCCCAAGCGATTGTCGATCGTGTGCCCGAGGCGCAATATGCCAGTGTCGCGCCGGGCGCACTTTCCACAATGTCACGATGTGTCCCGATGGTGTCGGGGGTCATCGTCTGGTGAGTCAGGGGAAGTTCGTGGAACTCAATTCCTGCCGCACTTGCCGCCGCGTGAACTGCCGCTGCCTGATGGCTGGGCGGGACTTCACTGTCGGGACGGTTACAAATGATCGTGGTGATCCCTGCCGCTGCAATCTCCGGTATGTCGGATGGATCGATCTGCGGTGCCACGAAATACGAGTCGGTGATCTGACGAATATCCATCGCTCAGACGTATTGGCTTGCAGCAAATCTGTCCAGTCACTGCACAATTTTGAGGCGTGATGACGGTGATGCGCATCAGATCGGCGCGGTTTTTCTCATTCTTGAGTGAAGCGGACAAAACCAATTGGTGATGTCACACCGGTGTTGCATACTTCTACCAGTGATAGAGGCAAGACATCACTGAACATCATCTGGAGGCTGCTATGCTCGCGACAGACACACTCTCATCATCGGCTGACCAACTGGAAAAGCGACTGCGGCAGGCATCGTCAGCCCAACGCCTGAAGCTGCAACCTGAGTTTGGGCGTCTGTTGCAAGATATTGAAAAGTCCGGGTCTCGTATTCCGTCGCGATTGCAGCGCCTGCATGAACAACTGCTGGACGAAGTCATCGAAGCCCGGTTTGACAACCTGCCGATCTAGCGTCGGTCAGCTGAGAATGATGCCAATCACGACAAGCATCAGTCCAATCGCAGACAAAAACAATGCACCGAGGTTCACCGGTACCACCCGCTGAAGCGCGTCACGCAGGGCATCCGGTTCTAGCCCGGCACGTTTGGCCTTCGCCACGCGCAGGATGCACCAGATCAGCAAGGCCAGCCCACACAACGTCACCGCGGTGCCAGCCCAGATCATGACCTGATAAATACTTGTGCCATCATTGCTCATGCGTGTCGGTTACTCCGTCCCGAAGTCAGGGGCAAGGTATCACTTGAGCACGTCGAGAGCTTGAAACACTGTGCCTTTGGGCGAGGATTCGAAATGTGCCGTCACATTGAAGACATGGGCCAGATTTGCCTGCGTCAGGACGTCCTTTGGTGCGGAATCCGCAATGATGCAACCATGGTTCATCAGGATGAGACGGGTACAATGGCGCGCTGCTAAACCCAGATCATGAAGCGAGACCAATACACCCCGGCCCGATGCAGCAAGCGTTGCAAAACACTCCATCGTTGAAATCTGGTTCGCAGGGTCCAGCCCGGCAATCGGTTCATCGGCCATCAAAAGCGGAGTGTCCTGCGCCAAAGCTCGGGCAATCAGCACACGCGCCTGTTCTCCACCGGACAATTCGGTCGCAATCCGGTGACGGGCTTCGAGAAACCCAACCGCATTGAGGGCACGATCAACAGCCTCTGCGTCAGTCTCTTGCAAACGCGCGCCGCGCGGTAAATGCGGGATACGTCCCAAGGCAACCACACGTTCAACGGTCATGGGCCACGCGATATCGCGCGCTTGAGGCAGCCATGCCGCGTGCCGCGCGCGACTGGTTCGCGGCATTTCGGCAAGGCTGGAGGAGCCGGAATGCGGGAGCAACCCAAGTGCCGCACGCATAAGGCTTGTTTTGCCAGCCCCATTGGGACCTATCAGCCCGACGCAATCCCCAGCCTTAATCTGCAACGAGGCGGTATCGACCACGGGGCATTCACCGCGAAAAACGCTCAGGTTCGAAATGTCCAACAGGGCGGTCATCGAATTTCCCCACGCGTCTTGTAGATCAGATGCAGGAACAGGGGCGCGCCAACAAGCGCCATGAGGACCCCAAGTTTCAAGTCTCGCTCTGGCAGGATTACACGCACGGCGATATCCGCCGCCAAAACCATCGCAGCGCCTCCCAGTGCGGAGGCCCATAGCAAGCGTGAAGGCTGCCCGCCGACAAACCGACGCAAGATATGCGGGACGATCAGCCCAACAAAACCGATTGCGCCAGACACAGCGGTACCCGCACCGACACAAGCGGCAGTGCCAATCACAAGCATCAGGCGGATCCGTGACAAGTTGATACCCATCGACGCCGCTGCGTCTTCTCCAAGTGCTAGGGCATCAAGGGATCGACCAAGGGCGGCCAGCAAGACCCAGCCTAACACCATAAACGGCAGCGCGATCCAGACATGGGGCATTGCACGATCTGACAAGGATCCCAGCATCCAGAACACGATTTCAGACGCGGCAAACGGGTTGGGTGACAGGTTCAAGACCAGCGAGGTCAGCGCAGAGGCCAGCGCCGACACGGCAATTCCCGCCAGAATCAAAGTCAACGACGCGCCTCGTGGTCCAGCCAGCGCCAGCAAAAGCAACACGGCCAACAGAGCCGTTGCCAAGGCAGACAAAGGAAGCGCCAACGTAAAGGCCGCCGCAAAACCAGTTTGAATGGACAGGACTGCACCTAGCCCCGCTGATCCGGTAACGCCGATCAGACCAGGCTCCGCAAGAGGGTTGCGCAAGTACCCCTGCATAGCCGCCCCGGACAGACCGAGAGACGCACCAACCATAACAGCGAGCAAGGCGCGGGGGAGGCGGATTTCCTGCATGACGACCGACAACGGCGTTCCGTCACTGACAATAAGCGCTGCGAGGCTTTCAAACGCTCCTGCATTGATGCGCCCGGTGACAAGGGACAGAACAAAAAGCCCCGCGACCAACGCAACAAGGACCAAGGTCAGTTTCATTGCGCCAACACCGCGTCGCGAAGCTTTACCATGTCACGCAACGCGCCAAGCACGCGGGGCGTGCCACATGTCCAATCAGGTGAGGTCAGTTCGCCCGCATAATAGCTGCCCGACAAAGCCAGCAGGGCCGGATGGTCAAGCGCATCTTCGGCGCGCGCGGACCCCGGAAAATTGTGGCCTGCGATGATGACTTCGGGTGCCAGCATGATGAGTTGCTCTAATGGGAGCCTCCGAACAGACTGAACACCTGCAGCGGCCGCCACGTTGTCAAAGCCCGCTGAGGTAAGAATGTCATGCGCCAAAGTATCCGTACCGGGCGCGTAGCTGTTGACATAGACCAAAGCAACGCGCGGTCGGCGCGCGGGCGGCGCTGAGAGCTGCGCACGTTCTGAATCAAACGCCTCAATCGCAGATTTGGCGCGCTCCGGTTGGTTCAGCACAGCGCCCATCCGTTCCATCAGGACCGGAATGTCATCCAGCGATGTGGCGGGTGCAAATTGCTCCACCCGGATGCCGAGGCTTTCCAACATGCGGATTGTCGCTGGTGCTGTGAACGTTCCCGCGAGCACAAGGTCAGGCCGCATGAGGTACACATCCTCGGCCTGCGCGGAGTTGCCGGGCAGCTCGCGCGCTTTTGCTGCGATGTCAGGGGCGGCATCGCGTTGAACCATATGCGTCACCGATACCAGCTGCCCCGGAGCCGCAAGGTCCAGAGCGAGCTGATCGGTGCACATGTTAATCGACACAACGCGTTCAGGCGTTTGCGCAATGGCTCCGGCCCCCACAATCGCGAGGGCCAGAGCAGGTATTGCCTTAGAAAGACGCACGGATCCCAAAGAACGCGGCGCGGTCTGACGTGCCATATCCCGCAACTGTTTGATACTCTTCGTCAAACAGGTTTTCGATCCGCAAATACGCTTCCGCCTGAGAGCTGACCTGATAGGTGAACGTGGCGTTGGCGACGGTGAAGTCCGGCATGTTTTGAGCCGGGAACCCGTCATCTGCACGGCCCGCAATGTGGCTGACAGTGAACGCGGCACTCAGGCGGTCAGACAGATCTGCCTCCAAGCCAAGGGTCAACTCGTGTCGTGGAACGCGCACCAGTTGCGTATCAAACGCGGTACGGCTGTCGGTGTATGTGTAAGCGCCAGACAAGCGCAGAGAGTCACTGACAGGGAAAGAACCGGCCATCTCGAAACCTTGAGCCACACTGGTCCCGGGGGTTTGTTCATAACCCAGCGCGCCAAAGCCGATCAGATTGTCTATTTCAGAATAGAAGACAGTCGCCTTGATATCGGCACCATTGACGTAGCGGTGCTGCACGCCCAGATCGACGCTCACGCTTTCTTCGGCTTCCAAGGATGTATTGCCAAACGGGCCGAACAGCTCATAGAGCGAAGGCGCGCGGAACCCGGTTCCGGCAGAGAACCGCACCGTGGTTGCATCTGTCGCGCGCCACGCCAGCGCCAGACGGCCTGTGCTGGCAGAACCGAACTCAGAATGATCCTCAAAGCGGGCAGACACAGTCATATCTACGTCTGAAGACAGCGCAAACTGACCCTCAATCCAGGCAGAGGCAATGTCGAATTCGTTCTTCGTGCCATTGCTGAGCCGCGCAGCTTCTGTCGAGTTGGCTAGGCCAAAGCTCAATGTGCCCGCTTCCAGTTCTGTGACTGCCGCGTATTCAATTTCCGTCCGCGTGCCTTCAAAGCGAGTGGTGATGCCATCAGGGTCTTTACGGTCGATATCTGTATGAATGACAGACAGTGTGTGTTCGAAACCTCCTGCGTCGAACGTGGCAAACACCCGTGCGCCTTTCCGCACAGATGTCGTGACCTGATCGACGTCCCCAAAGGAAAATGTTGGTGGAGGGAAGCCATCAATTTCGATTTTTTCATCATGGATGAAAAACGTGCCACCAAAGCGCAGCGCGTCAGTGGCTTGATATTCAACGCGCAAACTCATGGCATTACCTTCATAGCCATCCGCTTCCGTATTTCCGTCATTTTCATCCGCTGCCGAAAACCCATCCGTTTGGTAGTGGGACAGGGTAAAGGTTAAATCTGTTCGTTCGGTCTTTTGCAGATAGGTCAGCGAGGTTGAGAACGTATTGTAACTGCCGAACTCGACTGCGGTGCGGATTTCGCGGCCCGGTTCGTCTAGCCGCGCAGAGGACAGGTTCACCACTCCGCCGACCGCTTCGGAGCCATAGACCGCCGATTGAGCGCCCTTAAGGATCTCAACCCGTCCGAGACCGGGCGTGACAAGGCCACCCCAGTTGAAGCCGGTTTGTACGCTGGACGGGTCGCCCAGATCAATACCGTCAAAATAGACAGGCACATATCGGAATGGACGTCCACGCACATAAACTGATTGCAAAGACCCAATCGGGCCGTTGCCTGCAACAAAGACACCGGGCAGATCTCGCAACTGGTCGACCACTTGCGTTGTGCCGTTGTCGGTGAGGTCTTCTTCGGACAGGGTTTCCACCGTCACACCGGAGCGTTCGGAGTCGACGGGCGTTTGGTTCGCAGTCAGGATCAGGGTGCCAAGATCAACAGGTTCCTCGGCCGCGACGAGGCCGGGCAAAGACAACAGGGCAGTGGTGGCCAAAAGGCGGTTCATGGTCGGGTCTTCCTTCCAAAGTGAGGCGTTGGAGCCTCGCAGGGTCTCAATGATTTATGGAAGGGAGTCATACGTGCCCTGCCACAAACGGTTGCGTATGCCACCACTTGCGGACGGACCGCCGGACCTCGCGCACCCCGCACGGGACCCCGGGTGATCTGCTCTGGCAGGTCTCCTGACTTGCGGGTCGTGGCTTGGTTGGACCTTCCCGAACCGGCACGTTTTGCCGACCCAGTGGTATTTGCCAACCGCGCTCACCGCTTACAGTTGCGGGGGCAGTCGCGGCATTGGCACCCTATGTGCCGCACCGCGTTCCCTTTAACGACGAAACGACTCGCCGAACCAGAACGGTTTTTCGTTAACGGTTGTGCCCGTCTCGATCAAGCAGGGAAATGTTCAGCTTCGCATATGAACAGTCGGCAATTCGCCTTGAAGCGCCTGCGCGGCGGCGATAACACGGCGGCCTGAGAACGCCACAATGGGAGCAGACGCATGGATGATGCAGTCGTCGAAAATCAAAAGCCTGACAGCTATCGTGTGACGGCGGATGAGTTGCGCCAGTTCATCGAACGCGTTGAACGCCTTGAGGCGGAAAAGAAAGACATCGCTGACCAACAAAAAGAGGTGATGGCCGAAGCCAAGGCGCGCGGCTATGACACCAAGGTGATGCGCAAGGTCATCGCGCTGCGCAAACGCGAACCCGATGACATCGCCGAAGAAGAAGCCGTGCTTGAGATGTATAAAGAAGCGCTGGGTATGCGCTAAGGTGCTGACCTTTCGGCGGTGACGTTGATTTCGACGTCCACCGCAAAGGCCAGCGAACTTTCATCTGCCATGTTCTGACCAATTCCGAACTCCAGCCGCTGCAGCGTTGCACGAGTGGTCATCATGGCCACGTCGTCTTTGAGTGTCAGCGAAAACGGCAGTTCAACAGGCACAGCAGTTCCTTTGATGGTGAGCTCGCCTTGCGCGACATACCCATCTGGGGCTGTGCGAATGGTTGCGCGGTAATTCGCCACCGGGAACTCAGCCGCGTTAAAGAAGTCAGGACCAAGCGCCTGATCGGTGACAGACCCGAGTGTCAGTGACGGAATCGCGATGGACACATCCACGTCGCCTGCCACTCCGTTAGGCACATCTGGATCGAATGCGATGGCCGCATCCCAGTCTGAAAAACTGCCGGTTACTTCGTTGCCGAATTGAATGATCTTGATCTCGATCGCGCCGTTGGTCACCGTCCAGTTTGCGGAAACATCTGATGAGGTTTCGGGCGCAACTGCTGCAACCGCCGGTGTTGTGACATGCGCTGAGTAAAGTCCCAACATACCTCCCAAGCCAACAGCGACGCACCACGCGGTCAGTGCTGAAATCAATGGCGCACTGCTCCATGTGTTTGCAGAGACATCCGGCACTTCGGGCTTGCCAAACCACATGCGCCGCAACGTGGCGTCCTTGTCCACAAAGTGGTGCTTTAAGGCTCCGGCCACATGCAAAAGGATGGAGGCGGCAAGCACGCGTTCAAACACTATGTGCAGCCCTGCGAAAACAGCGGCGACCTCGTCATCTTTGGGAACGAATGGCAGGCTTTGCCCGAATGGCCACCAGATTGGCGCGAACCCAACTGTCGATGCGTGGTGAATCCAGCCGGTTAGCGGAACAAGAAGCAAAGACCCATAAAGCAGCCAATGCACCGTTTCCGCCAACCAGTGTTCCAACTTGCGCTCTGGGTGCATCGCGCCGGGTTTCGGATTGCGGATCGCCCACGCGATGCGGGCAAGCGCGACAAAGAAGACCGTCACGCCCAACGTTTTGTGTAGCGAGAACAGAAACGCTTTTCTCGCCAACTGCTCGGACGTGTCATAGGGCAATTGGTTTGCAACAATTCCCAAAGGGATCAATGTCAGGATCAGCAAGGCGGTCAGCCAGTGAAAGCCTTTGGCGACGCCGCCATAGTGTTGGGCGGAATGTGCGTGTGCCATGCTGCGGTCCTTTGCTGCCTGTCTTGGGAACAAGTTAGGCAGCTCCGCGCAAAGCGCAACATGGCGGTCCGAACAGAATATGTGCACCAGCGCCGGACTCGCGACGCTGGTGCACCGATGCGCTATCAAGGGAAGGGTGGACCCTCGACAACCAACGCATCACGTCGCAAAACCAACTTACTACCTTAGATAGAAATTGCCAATGCGAAACTGATTGCAACATTGCACCCGCCCGGGACGCGGCGTATCCAAGATCAAACGCAAAACAAAAGGGGCAGTATCATGAGCATTGCGTTCGTTTTTCCTGGGCAGGGCGCACAAACCATCGGAATGGGCAAGGCCTTGGCCGATGCGTATCCTGCAGCGGCAGAGGTCTTTGCGGAGGTCGATGACGCGTTGGGCGAAAAATTGTCCGATCTGATCTGGAATGGCGAACAGGACACGCTCACCCTGACGCAAAACGCACAACCCGCGCTTATGGCAACATCGATTGCTGCGATGCGTGCTCTTGCGGCTGAAGGCATTGGGTTGGATCGCGCGTCTTACGTGGCGGGGCATTCTTTGGGTGAGTATTCCGCGCTATGTGCGGCGGGTGCTTTGTCCGTATCTGACACTGCGCGATTGCTGCGTACACGCGGCAAGGCGATGCAGGATGCAGTCCCGGTTGGTGTTGGCGCGATGGCGGCCCTGCTGGGCTTGGACTTTGAAGCCGCAAAAGAGATCGCAGACGAAGCGGCCTCAGGCGATTTGGTCTGTCAGGCGGCCAATGACAACGATCCTGGTCAGGTGGTTGTGTCGGGCCACAAGGAAGCGGTTGAGGCTGCTGTTGAGGCGGCAAAACTGCGCGGTGCCAAGCGGGCAGTCATGTTGCCGGTCAGCGCCCCGTTTCATTGCGCATTGATGCAGCCTGCCGCAGATGTGATGGCACAGGCTTTGGCAGACGTGTCGATTTCAGCACCAGCAGTGCCTTTGGTTGCGAATGTCAGGGCGGACGCCGTCACCGATCCCGATGAGATTCGAACCTTGCTCGTCGAACAGGTAACAGGCTCGGTCCGTTGGCGGGAAAGCGTGATGTGGATGAGCGAAAACGGCGTCACTGATGTGTGGGAAATCGGCGCGGGCAAAGCTCTGTCCGGCATGATCCGGCGCATAAATCGGGATTTGGTGTCCGGTAATGTGGCGACACCAGAAGACATCGCTAAATTGCAAGGCTGAGGAATGGGAGGGATGTCTATGTGCGAACTGGTCTCTCTTGAACCGCTGAGCCTAGGTGGCTTGCGCCAAGTGGTTCCGTTTGAAACGCGCGCAGACCATATCCCACCGCTCTTTGATGAAATGGTTGGTAAATACAAAGCGGCTGGAATTATGGTCGCGGGGCCGGAAATCGCCCTGTATCGCATGATCAGCGCCGAAGAGATCGAAGTGACCATTGGGATCGTGATGCAGGATTTGCTGCCGGGGTTTGCAAGATTCGAAGCACCCGCAACGCGCGCACTGCGCACGCATCACACTGGGGCGATCAACACATTAAAGGATGTCTATCCCGTGCTGCACGCCGCAGCGGCGGAGCAAGGCTTAAAACCAATGGGATTGGCGCGGGAAGTGTACCGCATCATTGCTCATAACGCAGATCACAATCTGTGCGATGTCTATCTGGACGTCGAGTAACACGAAGGAAAGCACGGGAATGTTTGATTTAACAGGGAAAAATGCGCTGGTAACTGGGGCGTCCGGGGGCATTGGTGCGGATATTGCGCGCGCTTTGCACGCTGCGGGCGCGACCGTCGGGCTTTCTGGCACGCGAGTTGAACCATTGGAAGCCTTGGCCGCCGAGCTCGGGGAGCGCGCGTGTGTCCTGCCCTGCAACCTGAGCGATGCAGACGCGGTCAACGCACTGCCAAAAGAAGCAACTGAGGCAATGGGCTCGATCGATATTCTGGTGAATAACGCAGGCATTACACGCGACAACTTGTTCATGCGCATGTCGGATGATGAATGGCAAAGCGTGATCGACGTGAACCTCGGGGCCACATTCAAGCTGTGCAAGGGCGTGCTGCGGGGCATGATGAAGGCGCGCTGGGGGCGGATCATCAACATCAGTTCGGTCGTTGGTGCGACCGGCAATCCCGGGCAAGGCAATTATGCCGCATCCAAAGCAGGTATGGTTGGTATGTCCAAAAGCCTTGCCTATGAAGTCGCAAGCCGGGGCATCACAGTGAATGCGGTCGCACCGGGCTTCATCGAAACAGCCATGACAGAAAAACTGACAGACGACCAAAAGTCTGGAATACTTACGCAAATTCCAAGCGGGCGTATGGGCACACCCGCGGAAATCGCGTCTGCAGTTTTATATCTTGCCAGCCCGGAAGCGGCCTATATTACCGGCACGACCTTGCATGTGAACGGTGGCATGGCCATGTTGTAGCGCGGCAAGGGTCGAGCCTTGCCATCTTGGCGCACTATGCTATAGGCGGCGCTGAATCGACCGGTGACGCATGGGAATGTGGCTCCGGGCCTTGGGGGACCCCTTGGTTGAACCGCCCAGAATTGGGCACCATGAATGCATCCCGAAATGCGGGGGCAAAAATATCGGGCGAACAGCCTGACACGAGAATGAGGACTTGAAGCATGAGCGACGTCGCAGATCGGGTGAAGAAGATTGTTGTGGATCACCTTGGCGTAGAAGAAGACAAGGTGGCAGAGAATGCCTCGTTCATTGATGATCTGGGCGCGGACAGCCTGGACACCGTGGAACTTGTGATGGCGTTCGAAGAAGAGTTCGGGATCGAAATTCCGGACGATGCGGCTGAAACCATTCAGACTTTTGGCGACGCGGTCAAGTTCATCTCTGACGCAGCCTAAGGTTTCGGCCTCTGGCCGATACATGCTCAAAAACGGCGCGGTCCCGGCGGACCAGCGCCGTTTTTTCGTTTCAACTGCAGATTATGGGCTGACAGTTCGAGACCGACAGGCCACGATGCCAGCCAATCAGGCAGGTATCATCGGACTTGAAGCGTCATGCGGGCGATCCCCATCATCAACACGAAAACTGTGACGTTGCGTGCGATGCTGCCGCAGGACTTTGCACGCTATGCTGAGATATGGGCTCGCGCGGATGTGGTGCGGTATGTCGGCGGACAGCCTTGGGATCGAGCACGCGCATGGGATTCGTTTCTGCGAAACGCGGGGCATTGGCAGATGACCGGGTATGGCCAGTGGGCCGTTGAAACGCTCGGAACACGCCAGATGATGGGGCAGGCCGGTTTTTTTCTTGGACGTGGCGATCTGGGCGCGGATTTTGACAACTATCCGGAGGCCGGCTGGTTATTGCATCCAGATGTCCAAGGGCAGGGGCTTGGTATGGACGCGGCGTCAGCCGCGCATGACTGGTTTGATCGGGTCGTTACCGGGCCATTGGTGTGCAAAATCGCCCCACAAAACACCCGGTCGCAAAAAATTGCTGAACGATTGGGGTACCGATTGCTTCGGCAACATCAGATAGATGGCCATGATGTCGACCTGTTGATCCGCAAGGCGCCGCCCGGTGGACCGATCAATCTTCTGGAGTAAGGCGCCTAACCTGTGGTAGTGTCCGCGCAGGGATAGCCGGGGACTGGGGACTCGATAGGAGCCTGCTATGATTATCTACCCGACGATTGAACTGCAAAACGGCCGTTGCGTGTCCTTGACCAAGGGACGGCTTCAGGACGCTGCCATCTGGCATGTGGACCCTGTTGAAATTGCGCGCAGTTTTGCAGCGTCCGGGGCAGAATGGATGCATCTGACCGATTTCGATTGGGTGGCAGGCAAGGACGGACGTGCGTCGCTCGTTCAGGAGATTATCCGTGTTGCTGGGATCCCGGTGCAATTGGCGGGCGGGTTCCGCACCGCAGATTCGGTTGCGCATTGGATTGATCGCGGGGCAGGGCGCATCGTGTTGTCGACGCTGGCGGCACGAGATCCAAGGACAGTGAAGTCGCTGGCGCGGATGTACCCCGACCAGATTGTGTTGTCGCTGGATGTCTGGAAAGGCCGGGTGATGACCAATGGCTGGCAAGATTCAAGTTCGCATACACCGGAACAGTTTATCGAAGCCTTTAACGATGTGCCTCTGGCAGGATTGATCATTACCGATGTGGAAAGTGACAGTACCGAACGGGACGCAAAGCTGGGCTTGATCAGCGGATTGGCGGCACAATCTCGCGCCCCTGTCATTGCAAATGGCGTTGTACGCACCGTCGATGATGTGGCGCGTTTGAAATACATCCCCAATATCGACGGCGCCATGATCGGGCGGGCTTTGTTCCGCAAGTCGGTCGATCTGAAAGCCGCTTTGCTGGTGGCACAGCCCGAACGCGCACCAGTCGCGGAATTCATCTGAAACGACCTGTGATCCAACGGAGCGGACTGCGTCCGCACGACATGTTTTGTCCGCCCGTTACGAACGGCAAGGCAACTTTGTGAGATCTTGCATGTTGGGCAGGATCGCGCAGCCCTTTGCGCGCGCGGTCTTGCCCCTCTCCCCCTTGGCAAGGTAAGAGCAGGCAAAGTTGAAACACCATGCGCAAGCCGTGTTTCGCGATAAACGGGCAAAGGGGCATTTTTCATGCGCAGAGTCGTTGTCACAGGTTTGGGGCTGGTCACGCCGTTGGCCAATGGGGTCGAAGACAGCTGGGGCCGTATTCTGGATGGTCAGTCTGGGGCTGGTCCGATCACGTTGTTCGACACAGACGGGCTGACGACGACCTATGCCTGTGAAGTGCCACGCGGAGATGGCTCCGACGGGACCTTCAACTCCGACGCCTACATGGAGCCCAAAGAACAGCGAAAGGTGGATACATTCATTCAGTTCGGGATCGCCGCTGCACAGCAAGCGGTGGAAGATTCTGGATGGACGCCCGAAGCTAAAGACGATCTGGAACGCACCGGTGTGCTGATCGGTTCTGGCATTGG
>CAZDXI010000055.1:0-13142 GCA_964509095.1 uncultured Rhodobacterales bacterium | reverse complement strand
CAACATCAACTCGCCCATGACGTTTGACGACGTGATGATGGGTGCGATGGAGGTCTATGCCGAGAACAACCAAGCCTGTATCGTCTCGCCCTTTATTGTGGGTGGCGCGATGGCGCCGGTGTCTGTGGCTGGCACGCTGACGCAGGTGATGGCGGAATGTCTGGCCGGGATCGCTTATAACCAATTGGTGCGCCCGGGCGCGCCGGTAATCATGGGCACCTTTGTGTCCTCGATCGACATGAACTCAGGGGCTCCGACGTTCGGGACGCCAGAAGCTTCGCACGTGACCTATGGCGCTGGGCAGATCGCGCGGCGGTTGGGACTGCCGTACCGTTCGGCGGGATCGTTCTGTGGATCGAAGCTGCCGGACGCGCAGGCGGCCTATGAAACGGCGAATTCGCTGAACATGGGGTTGTTGAGCGGTGTGAACTTCATGTTGCACGCCTGTGGGTGGCTCGAAGGCGGGCTCGTGTCCAGTTTCGAAAAATTCGTGATGGACGCCGACCAGTTAGGTACGCTGCATCATTTTGCGCGCGGCGTGGCGATGGATGAAGACGCGCAAGCGATGGAGGCGATTGCCGAAGTTGGCCCCGGTGGGCACTATCTGGGCTGCGCGCACACGCAAGCGAACTTTAAGTCGGCTTTCTGGAAATCCGATCTGCTCGACTACAAACCGTTCGAGACTTGGTCAGATGAGGGGGCGCGTGACACGATGGAACTGGCGCGGGTGCGGGTGGAGACGTTGTTGTCTCAATACCAGCAACCCGCGATGGATCCTGGAATCGCGCAGGGCCTCACGGATTACGTGGCGATGCGCAAAGAAGCGGAGCCAGATGCGTTCATCTGAGGTTGCGGAGTGCCCTGAGTACTGAGTGTGATCTGCTCGGTGCTTTGGCGCAGTAATTTGGCCTCTGCAATGATGGCGATGAGAAGGTCCACATGACGCGGAATCGAATAGGCGGTGTCTTGTGTGAGGCGCCGATCGTTCGCCTCAGCTTCAAGTTCACTAAGTCTTAACAGTGCGTCCGCTGAGCGGGGCGGGCGTTGTTGCTTTAACAGCCGGCGCAAATGCTGCGTTCGATTGTAGTCCGCTGCGCCGATTCGTGCGGCCTTCACCAACAACGATGGCCGCTCCAGATTTGCCAAAAAGCTCAGTACATCCTGCATTTTCTCGTCTCCCGATGGGGGTTGCCTCGGGCGGAGACTTGGCACAGGAAATACTACTGTTGCGCGAACTGGGGGTTATGCGCACGGTCTGGTCGGGGAAGTTTATCATTTGGAAACAATACTAAACAGAATTCCTGACCTTAAGGATTCGGTAACCATATATCAATCAAAGGTTGTGGAAGGGCTGTGGATAAATTCCGCTGGTTGAGCGGACCTCAGTCAAAATCGCGAAGGGGCGATACGGTGCTGAAGAGTTATGAAATGCCAAACCGGGCGATTGTGCCCGGCTGGTTACCAGAAGAGATGCGGCATTACCTGGCCCATACGGGAACAGGTAAGTCGATCCGCGATCTTGCGCGGCAGTCACCCTATCATCCATCGACGATTTCGCGGCGCATAGCGCGGGTTGAACAGTTGCGGGATGACCCTCTGATCGATCTGACGTTGCGCCAGTTGGAAGAGATGTTGTCGTCCTGCGCTCCGAATATTGCGGAGCGGATAAAGAGGGAACTTGAGTCTATGTCGACCGAACACGAACACCAAACGTCTGAAAGAACCGAGCAATTTGACAAGGAAGCCATGCGCGTTCTCCGACGGCTTTGCGAGAAAGGGGCCGTGCTGGCCATTGCGGAGGACATGGACGTGGCGGTTGTTGTGCGCGAAGGCTCTGACGGGTCCACCACGCGCACCGCGGTGGTGGCCCAAGAGATTGCGCAAGGCATGGCTGTGCAAGGTTGGATCGAGACCAGCAAGACCGGGCGTATCGTGCGCTATCGCATCACTACGACTGGGCGCGACAAGGTCAAAGATCTGCTGGCCCAGACACCGACACTGATGCCCGCTGAAATGGCGATGGCTGAAGCACCGGCAGGCTTCGCGCCCGCACTAGCGTCCCCAAGTCTGGAGGATCAGGCCGAGTCAGAAGATCGCCGCAAGTTGCGCTATAATCTGGCTGAATCGCCTTTGACCGTGTTGGCGCGTCGACGCGACAAGAATGGCGAAAGTTTCCTCAACGAGGACCTTGTGCGCAGCGGTGAGCGGTTGCGCGAAGACTTTGAACTGGCCCAGATGGGCGAAGAAATGTCCCAGAACTGGGAGCGGTTTTTGGCGCCTGCTCCTCAAAAAGCAGGCGATGAGGAAAGCGCCACCGGATATGGTCCTGATGCAGCCAAGGCGCGGGTGATTGCCGCGTTAAGGGATTTGGGGCCGGGGTTGTCAGATGTGGCCTTGCGGTGTTGCTGCTATCTTGAAGGGCTGGAAAGCGCAGAAAAGCGTATGGGGTGGTCGGCGCGGTCCGGCAAGATCGTGCTGCGTATCGCTTTGCAGCGGTTAAAGCGCCATTATGAAGAAACCCTGACACCGGAAGCTCAATTGATCGGCTAGTCGTGATCCAGCGGAGCCCGCCCTGACGGGCGCGCAAGACATGTTGTGGGGGGCCAGCCCCCCGCCCCGGCGGACGCCGGGACTCCCCCAAGGGCGCGTCTGATTGCGATAGGCGAAGGTTCAGGATTTCGAGGGTTTGAGAGGAACGCCATAAAGTTCCAAGCGATGACCCTTCAATTCATACCCGAGTTTTGCAGCGATACGTTCCTGCAAGGCTTCGATTTCGGCGTCTACGAATTCGATGACTTCACCGGAATTGAGATCGATCAGGTGATCGTGGTGGTCACGTTCAGCGTCTTCATACCGGGCCCGCCCGTCACCGAATTCCAGTTTTTCCAGAATACCGGCTTCTTCGAACAGTTTGACCGTACGGTAGACAGTGGCGATCGAGATACCATCGTCGATGACCTGCGCACGGGAGTAGACTTCTTCTACATCCGGGTGATCGTCGCTGTCTTGCAGGACTTGTGCCACGACGCGACGCTGGCCTGTCATGCGAAGGCCTTTGGCTTCGAGCCGGTCGAGAATGGTTGTGTTGGACATATGCACCCCAAAAAGAACGCCCCGCGCGACCCCGGTTTAACGGGACAGGCGCGGGGAATCCAGTGGGCGCGGTGCCTTAGCTATAAAGCTGTGGCACACCAAGTTGATCATGGATGGAGTTCACAGTGCCCGGTTCCATACCAAAGCCTTGCGCAAGCTTGTGCAGGTATTGCGCTTCGGCCTGACTGTCGAGGTTGATGCCCAGAACGGACATCGCATAAACCTGCGGGCCAAGCGCGCGGGGCGTGTCAGCGACAAGCCCGTCCACATCCAAGGGACGCTGCATTTCAGCCTGAACGAAGGCCGCTTCTTGCTGGTCTACGTCTCCGCCGAGGCGTTCGACGATGGCCGCTTTTTCCGCATCATCCAGCTCACCATCTGCTTTGGTCGCTTGGATCATGGCACGCAACATCAGGGCTGCCGCAGCTTCTTGATCTGCGGAGGGTTCAATCGCCTCAACTGGCGTTTCGTCAAACTGCGAGTTGAAGACTTCGCCAAAGCTGCTGTCGCTTTGCTGCGCCTTGCCTTGCATTGCGCCGGTCAGACCACCGAGCAACCCGCCAAGACCACCAGCAGCACCGCCGCCACCTTGACCAGCCGCTTGTGCCAGACCACCGATCAGACCGCCGAGACCACCGCTTTGGCCGCCGCCTTGCGCGCCGCCGATCTGCTCCAGAAGGCCGCCAAGACCGCCATTGCCGACACCACCGCCGGACTGCGATCCACCAAGCAGGCCACCCAGAGCGTCCTGAAGACCGCCACCACCGGGGCTGTTGGCACCACCAAAGGGCGAGCTGCCGCCACCGCCTTGTTGGGTCATGTTCTTAAGCAGGTCGCCCAGACCTCCACCGCCACCAGCGGAGTTGCTGCTGCCACCCTTCATCATGTTTTGCGCGCCTTTGGCGACCGCGACACCGATAGCCACCTTGGCCAGCGTTTTCATCAGACTCATGGAATGTCCCCCAATATTTACTGTTGTCCCGGATACACTTGCACGTTTTGGCGCAAGAGACAGGGGGGAAATCGAAAAAAGACTCCCCCCGGTGCGGGAAATCGCGCACAGGCAATTGACACAACTTGCGCACCGGTGACTGTGGGCGGATGGAGCGCAAACCCCATATCGATCTGTTTGGCGCATCAGCCCTGATCGCGTTCGCGTTCCTGTTGGGGCTGAATCAGGTTGTGATCAAGGTGTCCAATGGTGGATTTCAGCCAGTGTTCATGGCAGGCTTGCGCTCTGTCGGAGCGGCTTTGGTGGTGCTGGCTTGGATCAAGGTGCGCGGGCTTGATAACCATGTCCCGGACGGTGGGCGGATCTGGGGGCTGGCCCTCGGCGCTCTGTTTGCCAGTGAGTTCATCTGCATTTTCTTTGCGCTCGACATCACGTCGGTCGCGCGGGTGTCCATACTGTTTTACACAATGCCGCTTTGGCTGAGCATTGCTGCGCATTTCTTGATTCCGGATGAACGTATTCACGGACGAAAAGCGGTTGGATTGCTTTTGGCTTTGGCCGGAATTGTGCTGGCGTTTGCAGATCGAGGCGAACCGGGGCAGGGGCCGAGCCTGTTGGGCGATATCCTGTCCCTGATTGCGGCGTTTGGCTGGGCAGGGATCGCGTTGATCGTGCGATTGACCCCGATGGGCCGCGCGTCGCCAGAGACCCAGCTGTTCTGGCAGCTCTCTGTTTCAGCACCAATTTTGCTGGGCGCATCCTTGTTCTTTGGCCCGTTCTTTCGCGATCCAGAGGCCATTCACATCGCCGGGCTGGCATTCCAGATTTTTGCCGTCGCCAGCTTTGGATTTCTCACATGGTTCTGGCTGATGTCGGTTTACCCCGCCAGTGGTGTGGCGTCGTTCAGCTTTCTCAGCCCTGTGTTTTCCGTGTTGCTCGGCTGGCTTTTGCTGGGCGAGGACATCAGCGCGCAGGTCTGGCTTGCTTTGGCGTTCGTGAGCCTTGGGATCATGCTGATTAACAGGCCGCCCAAGGTGCGGCTGTAGCGCCTATGTTCCACAGAAGGTGGCGGGCACAACTTCGGCGTCGGTCGGTGCGCGCTGCAGGTCTGCGTGTTCGGGCTGGTCGTCAAAGGGACGCGACAGCACAGTCATCAGACGTTCGAACGGGCCATAATCTTCGGCGACTGCGGCGGCAATCATCTCTTCCACACGATGATTCCGAGGGATAAACGCCGGGTTTGATGCGCGCATGCGTGTCTCAGCGTCGGTTTCGGCTTCAAGGCGCGCTTTCCACGTGGTCGACCAGTCGTCAAATGCTGTGGGGTCGAGGAACTGATCACGTGCGGTGCCGTCAGCCAAAGCGCGGAACGTGTTGGTGAAATCGGCTTTGTTGGTCTGCATTTTCGTAAGCAAGTCTTCGATCAACGCCGCGTCCTCGGTGCCTGCGTTCTTCAAACCGATCTTCTGGCCCATGCGTTTCAGCCAAGCTGTCTCCAGAAGCGCGGGCATGGCGTGCACGATCTCACTGGCTTCTGCGACGGCTTTTTCGGGGTCCGGAAGCTGCTGCAGGAGCGCTGTTGCGAACTGAGCCATATTCCACACGACAATGCGTGGCTGATTGCCATAAGCGTAACGTCCCATCTGGTCGATGGATGAATAAACCTTGTTGGCCTCATAGGTGTCCAGGAAGGCACATGGGCCGTAGTCGATCGTCTCTCCGGAGATCGTGCAATTGTCCGTGTTCATCACACCATGGATGAAACCGACCGACATCCAAGCCGATACAAGCTCCGCCTGAGCTGCCACAACTTCGCGCAATAAGCCCATGACTCCATTGGCTTTCGGGTAATGTCGGGCAATTGTGTATTCTGTCAGACGTTTGAGTTCTTCGGTTTGCCCACGATGGGCAAACACCTGAAAAGTACCAACCCTGATATGCGATGCCGCAACACGTGTCAGAACCGCGCCGGGCAGCATGGCTTCGCGGTACACCGGGTCCCCGGTCAGAACGGCCGCAAGGGCGCGCGTCGTCGGAATGCCAAGTGCGTGCATGGCTTCGGACACGACATATTCGCGCAGAACCGGACCCAGCCACGCGCGCCCGTCGCCCATACGCGAATAAGGCGTTGGTCCTGATCCTTTGAGCTGAATGTCGCGGCGCTGACCATGTGTATCGACAACTTCGCCAAGCAACAGCGCGCGCCCATCCCCGAGTTGTGGATTGTAGTTGCCGAATTGATGCCCGGAATAAAGTTGCGCCAACGGCTCTGCACCTTCGGGCTGGTCGTTGCCTGCGAACACTGCTGCGCGTTCGCTATCGCTTCCCCCAGCTATGCCAAGTTCATGGGCTAGCCCGTGGTTAAACGCCAAAAGACGGGGCTCTGAAACCGAGGTGGCTTCCTGTGCCGTGAAGAAACTGTCCGGCAGGCGCGCGTAGGTGTTATCGAAGGGAATATGTAGCGTCATGCTTCACCAAATAGGCTTTCAAAGGCGTCGCGTCATCAGGTGGTAGTCACTGCGCAGATCAAACCCGCGGCGAGAGTACAATTTTTGCGCCTCTGGATTCTCGGTCGCCACCTCAAGATGCAACGCGCAGAGCCCGGCTTCCCCAAGCGCTTTGGGCAAAGACAGAAGAACCTCGGACGCGATTCCACGGTTGCGAACACCGGGGCGGATGAAGAATTCATCAATGAACCCATCCATGCCGCCGAACTCAACAGACCAACCGAAACTAATCACGATATACCCGATTGGCGCTTTTGGGGGTCCGATCAAATACACCACTCCATGCGGAATTCCGTCAAGCAAGGGCTTCACACCCGCTTCGCGTTGTTCGGGGGACGTGTCCAGCCCGGCTTCGATGTGGAACGCTTCGACCAGCGCAAGCAGGCGATCCAGATGTTCAGAGGTCGCGAGTGTGACGGAGGCGCTCATAACCGGGCCAGCCTTTCTGTCAGAAGGGTAAAGAACCCATCGGCGTCCAAATCGCCGATGAACAAAGCGTTTGCCGCGCGATCCGTCACGCCCCACCAATCCGCCACTGTCATGCCAAGGGTGAGTTCAGAGGAAGTTTCGATTTCGACATTGATATGCCGTCCACTGAACAGTTCAGGCTTCAGTAGGTAAGCTGTAACACATGGATCGTGTAGCGGCGCCCCGGCGGAGCCGTACTTTTCTTTGTCGAACCGTTCAAAGAAATCCGTCATCTCGGCCACAGCCACGCCGGGCGCTGTTCCGAGTGCACGGAAGGCATCGTTGCGGGGTTTCGTAACCAGAGCCTTATGTGTCACATCCAAAGGTAGGACAATTAGATCAACGCCGGATTTAAACACAATATCAGCGGCCTGCGGGTCGACGTAAATGTTGAACTCGGCAGTTGGTGTGATGTTACCAACTTCGAAATACGCGCCACCCATCAAGACGATCTGATGGACTTTTCCGACAATCTCAGGTGCCCTTTGAAAAGCTGTTGCAATGTTTGTCAGCGGCCCCAACGGGCAGAGTGTGACGGTTCCGGCAGGATGCGCGTGCAGCGCATCAATGATGAAGTCAACCGCGTGCTTATCCTGCAATGGCATAGTCGGGTCAGGCAAGTCCGGGCCATCAAGGCCGGATTTCCCATGTACATGTTCCGCCGTTACAAGCGCGCGACCCAGCGGGCGATCGCATCCGGCATATACGGGGATATCTGGCCTGCCGGCGAGTTCGCAGACAATGCGCGCATTCTTGGACGTCAATGCAAGCGGCACATTTCCGGCGACTGCTGTAATCCCGAGCACGTCAAGGTCTTCAGGGCTGGCCAACGCGAGCAGTATCGCAACGGCATCGTCTTGCCCGGGGTCTGTATCGATGATGATCTTGCGCGCAGTCATGTGCCTCACGTCCTTCTTTGTTGCAGACTTATCGCGCTGGTTAGCGATGTTCCAGTTCGCGTTTGCATCGTCGCGGGCAGATGCGCAGGATGCAGCCAGTATGACGCGCAGACAGATCTACCTCCACGCGGGTGCACACCGCACGGGCACGTCGTCGTTGCAGATGTGCTTGCACGACAATCGCACGGTGCTGACGGAAGCCGGGTTGGATCTTGCATATCCGGGGCGCGACGGGATCTCGTCTGGCGATCTTGGGCTGCGATTGCCTGCGCCTCGTCATGGGTTAGACGCGACACAAAGGTTTGCGCGCAAAGTTCAAGAAGAACTGGATCGCAGGAACCCGGAGACCTCTCGTCCGTTGGTTTTAAGTGAAGAAAACTTGCCCGGACGCATGATCCACTTTCAATCGGGGCAGTTTTACCCCGCTGCAGAGGCCCGATTTGCAGCACTTCGCAAAGGGTTCGGTGATGGCCGGATCGCAAACATATTGTTGGTGCTGCGAAACTACGCGCAACTTTTCGTCTCAGCACACCGCAAGCGGGCCGAAGACAATCTTGTTGACCCGTTTGAGGCCGCGATCCCGAAACTGATGCAGATAGACCGTGGATGGCCAGAATTCGTTACGCTGATGCAGGACATTTTGCAGCCGGAACGCATGATCGTCATTCCATATGAACAGCGCGGGAGTAGTGTGGACCTGTTGCGGGAGCTTTGCCCTGAGATGGCGGAGTTGGACTTGGTTGAACCGCGTGTGAAAACCAATCTAAGCGCAACGGATGCGGCGTTGATCGCTTTGCAAAAGCGCTATGCGGCAAAAGAAAACTTGGACCGTGAAGCATGGCAGGCTGTGATCAAGGAACATGCGCAGGACACAAGGGACCTTGGGTTTGCAAAGTTTGCAAAATCAGAGAAACTTGAATTGGATCAACGCTATGCGCGTGATTTGCAAGTTTTGCAAACGCGGGCAGGGCTAAGGTGGATGGGCTGATCGTTACGTCTTTTCGTCAGCCTTTGCAGCATCCCAAAGCGCATCCATTTCTTCCAGATCGCTGTCTTCGGGGCGACGACCTGTTTCAGCCAATCGCGTTTCAATGGATTGAAACCGCCGGGTGAATTTTGCGTTTGCGGCGCGCAGCGCGGCTTCGGGATCGATGTCCAGATGACGCGCCAGATTGGCCATCACAAAAAGAAGGTCGCCAAATTCTTCGAACATGGCGTCCGGACCAAGGGTGTCGCGCGCTTCGGTCAATTCAGCAGCTTCTTCGCTGACCTTCGCGATAACTTCATCCGTCGTCGGCCAGTCGAACCCAACGCGCGCGGCCCGCTTTTGGAGTTTCACCGCACGTAACAGCGCAGGCAATCCAACCGCAACTCCGTCGAGTGTACCGCCCTGAGCTTTGGCCGCGCGTTCGGCAGCTTTGATCGTCTCCCAATCGCGGGTTTGTTGTTCTGCACTTTTGTCGCGGTTCTCGTCACCGAACACATGCGGGTGGCGGTTGATCATTTTTTGAGAGATGCCATCTGCCACATCATTGAAATCAAACAACCCCGCTTCGGAGCTGATCGCCGTGTGATAAACCGTCTGCAACAGCAAATCGCCCAGCTCGTCCTTAAGTTCCGACCAGGCTTTCCGCTCAATCGCGTCGGCGACTTCATAGGCCTCTTCGATGGTGTAAGGGGCGATGGTTTCAAATGTCTGACAAATGTCCCAAGGGCAGCCTGTCTCTGGATCTCGCAAGCGGCGCATCACTTCGAGCAAACGCGGCATACCTTCCGGAGTGGCAAAGATCGGATCGTCAGGCATTGCAGGTCCTCCCGGTTCGGTGTCAGATGCACTCAAATCCGCTGTCATCCAAGGAGTCCACCCCATGCCCGTGATTAACCGTATTGCAGGGCTCGCCGATGAAATGACCGAATGGCGCAGATATTTGCATACCATCCCGGAACTGGAGATGGATTGCCACAAAACTGCAGCCTTCGTCGCCGAAAAACTGCGCGAATTTGATGTGGATGAGGTGCACGAAGGCATCGGCGTCACAGGCATTGTTGCGATCATTAACGGGCAGGGGGAAGGTCCGACGATCGGGTTGCGCGCCGATATGGATGCTCTGCCTATCGAAGAAGCGACGGGGTTGGATTATGCCTCCACGCATCCCGGGAAGATGCACGCATGCGGGCATGACGGGCATACAACGATGCTCCTAGGCGCTGCGAAATACCTTGCAGAAACACGAAATTTCTCGGGTCGTGTCGCCTTGATTTTCCAACCGGGAGAAGAAGGCCCGGGTGGTGCGCGTATCATGGTGGAGGAAGGGTTCCTTGATACGTATGACATTTCAGAAGTCTATGGAATTCATAACGTTCCAGACCTTCCTGAAGGTCAGTTCCACACCTGCGCAGGTCCGATCATGGCAGCGGTGGATGAGTTCAAAATTCACCTTAATGGAGTTGGCGGGCACGGAGCTATGCCTGAAGAAAGCGTTGATCCGGTCGTTGCGGCCTGTTCCATCGGTCAGGCTTTGCAAACCATCATGAGCCGCAATGTGCCGTCACTTAGTCAGGCTGTCGTGTCGGTGACGCAAATCCACACAGGGTCGGCCAGCAATGTGATTCCGGCGGAAGCCTACATGAATGGTACAATACGGACATTCGATACAGACGTGCGCAACCTGATCCACCGCCGCATTACCGAGATTGTTGAAGGCCAAGCCGCAAGTTTTGGGGTCAAAGCGTCGCTTGAGATTGAAACCGGCTACCCGGCAACTGTGAATTCTGCTGATCAAACGGCATTTGCGGCAAGTGTCGCAGAAGAACTTGTCGGGGCCGAGAATGTTGAAGCTCACACAGACCCTGTTGCAGGTGCAGAAGACTTTGCCTTCATGTTGGAAGAGCGTCCGGGCAGTTATCTGTTCATGGGGCAGGGGCCGAGCGCGGGATTGCATCACCCGGAGTATAACTTCAACGATTCTGCCGCCCCGTATGGCGCCAGCTTTTTCGCGCGCCTCGTTGAAACCGCACAACCGGCAAAAGCGGCGGGCTGATGGCTCTGGAAGATGCGAAAACGCAGGTAGATCATGCCTTTACCCGAGATGATCCGCGCGGGCTGAGCAATGAGAACACCTTCGGCGGCGCGCTCAGCTTTGCACGACGGCGCTACACCAAGAACCTCAGTGGTGTAGATATTGCCATCACTGGTGTGCCGTTTGATCAAGCTGTGACCAACCGTCCCGGCACCCGGCTTGGGCCGCGCGCAATTCGGGAAGCCAGTTCACTGCAAGCGCCGGATCAACCTTATGGTTGGCCGTTTGATGTGTTCAGCGAAAGCACGATTGTGGATTATGGCGACCTTGCTTTTGACTATGCCAATATCCCACAGTTTCCTGCGGCTTTGCAAAGTCACATTGCGAGCATTTTGCAAAGTGGCGCTGCCAGTGTCTCCTTGGGTGGAGATCACTACGTTACGTTCCCGATTCTGAAAGCCTATGCCGAGAAATTTGGTCCGATCTCTTTGATCCAAATTGATGCCCATACGGACACATGGGCCGATGACAATATGGACCGCGTCGATCATGGGACGATGTTCTACAAGGCCGTGAAGTCTGGTGTTGTTGACCCGAAAACGTCGGTTCAAATCGGAATACGGACGCATAATCCCGACACTTTGGGTGTTGAGATTATCGATGCTGCAGAAGTCCACCGAATTGGGCCCGAAGCTGTCGCCAAGCGGGCGAAATCAATTGTCGGACAAAACCCCGTTTATCTGACATTTGACATCGATGGGCTTGATCCGGCTTTTGCTCCGGGTACGGGCACACCAGTTTGGGGCGGGTTGAGTTCTGCACAAGCGGCCGTGGTGTTGCGCGAACTGGCGGGCATCAATATCCGCGGTGGAGACGTTGTCGAAGTCTCACCTCCGTTTGACACGACCGGCGCAACCGCGATAGCAGGCGCACACGTAGCAGTTGAACTCTGCTGTCTTCTTGGCTGGCGTATGCGGAACGAGACATGACCCATCAACCCATTAGCGGAAACGATCTGGCGCGGTTCTCTGGGCCGAACACATTCATGCGGTTGCCGCAGCTCAATGACCTGAGCAATCTTGATGTGGCGATCCTAGGGGTGCCGATGGATATCGGAACGTCGTGGCGCTCGGGGACGCGGTTCGGTCCCAAGCAAGTACGCAGCGAAAGCGCGATGATCCGGCCCTACAACATACAAACAGGGGCGGCGCCGTTTGATGCTTTGAACATGGCGGATATCGGTGATTTGGCGATCAATACGTTTTCGCTGGCCGATAGTTTGTCCATTATTCAAGACAGTTACATGTCGATCCTTATGAACGACGTGATCCCGGCGGCGATCGGAGGAGATCATTCCATCACGCTGCCAATCTTGCGGGCGATTGCCCAAAAGCACGGGCCTGTTGCGTTGGTACATGTGGATGCGCACGCCGACGTGAACGATGACATGTTTGGTGAGCGAGAGACCCACGGAACAGTGTTCAGGCGCGCGTATGAGGAAAAGCTCATCCAACCGGACAAAACCTATCAGGTCGGTTTGCGTGGTACTGGCTACTCCGCAGATGATTTCAAAGAAGCGGCGGGTTGGGGATTCCAGCAATTTGTCGCGCCCGAACTCTGGCACAGGTCATTGTCCGGTCTGGGGGCTGAGATCCGCCGCGATATCGGGGATCGCCCTGTCTACATCACTTACGATATCGACTCGCTGGATCCGGCTTATGCCCCCGGTACCGGCACACCAGAGATCGGTGGTTTGACAACGCCGCAGGCGATGGAACTGATCCGAGCATTACGCGGCATCAATGTGGTTGGTTTCGATCTGGTAGAAGTCTCGCCGCCCTATGACACAAGCGGAAACACGGCGCTGACCGCCGCCAACATCTTTTACGAGATGTTGTGCATCCTCCCTGGAGTCACGTATCGATGAACTCAGCGGGTGATCGGATCACTTTGCAACGATGAAAAGGAAGCGGCGTATGCTGATTTGGATTTTGCTGATCGTGGTGGCGATTGCACTCTTGCTGCCGCGATTGGCGCCAACGGATACGGCGCGCTGGCATGTTCCGGTGCGGGGTGAAGCGAACGCCGATGGGGCTGGAAGTGCGACGCGCATCTTGGACGCATCGGGCGATACGCTCGCACATTTGGACACATCCATGCGGGCACTGCCGCGAACCAAGCTTATTGCAGGGTCGCTTAACGA
>CAZDXI010000054.1:0-13216 GCA_964509095.1 uncultured Rhodobacterales bacterium | reverse complement strand
GAACTTCGAACAGTGGAACCGCTGGTTCGAACAATACCCCGACCTGATCATGAAGGGTCTGTGGGCCGAAGACGTGCAAACGGCGCGCGACACGAACCGCACGGCGATCTTCTTTGGGTTTCAGAATCCCAGCCCGATGGAAGATGATATCGGTCTGATCGAGATCCTGCACACGCTGGGCGCGCGGTTTATGCAGCTGACCTATAACAACCAGTCCTTGCTCGCGACCGGGTGTTATGAAGCCGAAGACAGCGGCATCACCCGCATGGGCAAGCAAGTGATCAAAGAGATGAACCGCGTCGGGTTGGTGGTGGATATGAGTCACTCCGCCGACCGATCTACCATTGAAGCCGCAGACATATCCGACCGCCCCATCGCCATCACCCACGCCAACCCGCACACATGGCAGCCCGCGCTGCGCAACAAGCGCGATGATGTGATCCGGGCCGTGACGGAAAACGGGGGAATGTTGGGCTTTTCGGTCTATCCACACCACCTCAGGGACAAGTCTGATTGCGCGCTGGACAGCTTTTGCGAGATGATCGCGCGCACGGCCGAACAGTTCGGGCCAGAGCACCTCGGGATCGGCACCGACCTGTGTCAGGATCAGCCTGACAGTGTGGTGGAATGGATGCGTGTGGGGCGTTGGAGCAAGGAAATCGACTATGGCGAAGGCTCCGCAGCCGCGCCGGGTTTCCCGCCCATGCCAAGCTGGTTCAAGGACAACCGTGACTTTGACAATATCGAAGCGGGTTTGTGCGCCACCGGGCTAAGCGAAAGTGAAGTCGCCGGTATCATGGGCGGCAACTGGCACCAGTTCTACGCGGATAATTTCGTACCCAAACGGTAGCCGGGACAGCGTCAGCCGCCCCGGTCAACAGCGGGCCTCATGAACACAACTTTGCATCTGCAAATTCACGCAGAAAACCTCAAATGTCTGCTTGGAGCCCAAACTACCGAATGCTGCAAGCCGCATGAGTGACTGCTCAAGGCTTGACGCCACTGCGAAATATAATTGGTTGGTTACAGTTATTCGTAATTGGCAACTGGGATGCCCAATACCTCCAACGAGGGCTCAACCCCCAACCCTGCTTTCGCATTGGGCTCGATGCTGCCATTCGACAGGGCCGGTGCCTCCGGATCATATCGCAGTTGTGAAAAATCGGTGGAGATATATGAGGCCAGGCAAGTCGCCGCAGGGCTTGACACCGCAAGGTGCGTTTGTGCCGCGGCAGACAGGTCGGCACCCCACATGTCGTCAATGGTCAGAACCTTGCCCGCCGCGATACAGACATCCCGGATGAGGCGGGTGCCAGTGATGCCACCGACGCGCGTGATCTTGCAGCCAATGCCCTCAAACGCGTCATCCGCCAGAGCGCGGAGCATGACACGAATGTCTGTCATACACTCGTCAAGGATCATTGGTTGGTTGATCTGACGCCGGACCGAGAGGCATTCCTCATAGGTCTGGCAAGGTTGCTCCATGTAATAGTCGATATCATCCGTTGCGCGACAAATCCGGATTGCCTCGTGGGTTTTCCATGCCTTGTTGGCATCCACCACTATGATCTCGTTGGGCCGCAGCAATTCTGCCGCTGTTCGGATACGCTCGATCGCGCGCGCAATGTCGTTTGTCTTGTTCTTAATTTGGAATTGCCGATACCCCTTGGCGCGGTAGGCGGCGATATCAGGGGCGATCTGGTCCGTGTCGTTCAACTCAACCGCGCAGTAGCCTTTTGCCTGCGCCTGCAAGCCACCACCGATGATCTGGTAAAGCGGGCGACCCTGCGCCTTGGCAGCGAGATCCCAACAGGCGATATCAAGGGCTGATTTGGCGTTTAGGCTGCCCATCAGCCAGTCATCCATCGCCGCGTTCACCACGCCGGTCTGCGTCGGATCGAGCCCAATCAACCCCGGCGCCATCTCCTCCAATGCAGCACGAACACCCAGGGCGTGTTCGGGTTGATAGGTTGTTGCAATCGGACAGACCTCGCCCCAACCGACATGGTCCGTGTCGGTCCTGATCCGCACAATCGTATTGTCAAAGCTCGCATAGGTCTTGTTGGCAAATTGCTTGGGCTCATTGATCGGAATGTCTATCTGAAAAACATCCAGCCCGATAATCTTCATTGGTCTCTCCCCCTGAATTGTGACCTCGCGACATTGTCTTCACAAGACACTGACGCAGGAGCATAAAGAAGGAAAGTCGCAAGGGGTACGTTCATGAAAATCACGCGCATCAGTCTTTTTCAGATGAATGTGCCGATTGAGCCGTTCAAAATCTCCGGCGGGCGTGTGATGGAGGAATTTGACGAAACCATTGTGCGTATCGAGACCGACGCGGGGATCGACGGCTGGGGTGACAGTGTGCCTTGGGGGTCGAACTTTGTGGCTGCCTGGGCGCGTGGCGCACGCGCGGGAATTGAAGAGCTCGCACCCAAACTGATCGGGCTCGACCCGCGTATGATCGGTCAGATCAACGAGGTGATGGACTTTGAGATGAAAGGCCAGCCCTTCGTGAAATCCGCCATCGACGTGGCCTGCTGGGATATTCTTGGCCAGGCCACTGGGCAGCCCGTCTATATGTTGTTGGGCGGTATGCTGACGCCGGACCTGCATATCTATGGATCCATCCCGCCGGATCTGGGCCCAGCACTGGATGCCAAGATCGCTGATCTGCGCGCCAAAGGCTTCAAACGCTTCTCCTCCAAATCATCTGGTGATGTGGCAACTGATGTTGCCTATCTGCGCCATTTGGGAGCGATGTTCGAACCCGGTGAATCGCTGAAGTATGATGCCAATGCAGGCTGGCAGGTCCAGGAAGCACTGCGCATCATTGACCAGATGGGCCAGATCGACGTGTCCTTCGAACAGCCCTGTGCCAGCTATGAAGACTGCCGGACCGTGCGTCAGACCACCGGCAAGCCGCTCATTCTGGATGAAAGCGCCACAGATCTGAATGTCGTGCTACGTGCCCATGCGGATGGCATTCTGGACGGGTTGAACCTCAAACTCTCCAAGGTTGGAGGGCTATCCAAGATGCGCATGATCCGGGATGTCTGTGCAACACTGAATGTGCCAATGGAGATTCAGGACAGCTCATGGAGCGAGCTCGCCTGCTCTGCCATAGCGCATATGGCCCATTCGACGCCGTCGCGAGTTATGCTGTCTACCTTTCCGCCCATGGGCATGAAGTTGAACAAGGTAGACAATCCGGTGATTGCTGGAGATAGGTTCATGAAAGCCCCTGACCTGCCGGGATTGGGAACGCGTCCTCGAATTGAGATGCTCGGCGCTCCACTCGGTGTCTTCGAGAGTTAGGACTGCGCGAAGCCGACCTTGCAAGCAGTAAGTCGAACGGCAGCAAAGTCCCACAGACTGAGAATTCCGTTCGTTCGAGATCTTGCACTTGCAGCGAATGGCGGCTCTGACGGGCCGCGCCGCAGCGCCAATGACTGCGATGAACGTTTCTTATGGGCCGTCCACTTCGTCGGGATACAAGCGTGCCTAAATGATGTTGCGGTTGCTCCGAAGGCGGCAACGAGCCCAATGTGCACAATGCTGCGCACAACGCAGACGACCATTAGGTGCGCTTAACTGCGGTTGAAATTGGGCGGAACCAAATTAGCACGAGCTTGATGCAAGCATCGGATAACAACGTGGTGTCGTTAATTCACGCACGTGTGATGTAGATGTCCAAATTGACGCTTGTAAATTTCAAGACGACCGGTCATTTATATTCTCATACCAAATTGAGAAACACGCCAAACAAAGGAAAGTGACAATGACAATTCTCCCCGTCCAAACGCACGGCACAGCGCCTGAGGCGAGTAAACCTCACCTTGATGCTGCCGTGAAAAACTATGGCTTCGTTCCAAACCTGACGGCTGTTTTCGCGAACTCCCCCGCGATGATCGAAGCCTACGGCGTTCTTGCCGGTCACTTTGAAAAGACGGACCTCACACCGGTTGAACGTCAGATCGTCTTGATGACCAACAATCGCCTGAATGGCTGCACATACTGCATGGCCGCGCATTCAACGATCGCACAAATGCAAAAAGTTCCAGCGGAGGTGATCACCGCACTGCGCGATGGAACAGAAATCGCCGACCCCAAGCTGCAAGCGCTGCACAGCTTTACAGCCAAAATGAACGAAGCACGCGGAAACCTGTCACAGGCAGATGTCGATGAGTTCTTGGCCGCGGGCTACACTGAAGCAAACATCCTGGATGTGATCTTAGGCACAGGTCTGAAGACGATGTCCAACTATACCAATCACATCTCGAACACGCCGCTTGATGCGCCATTCCAAGCAAACGCTTGGACAGCACCAAACATCGAAACGCGCGCCGTTGCCTAAACCCTGAACTGAAACACCAGCATCCGGCCATCTTTCTTTGAACCGTACCCAAGACTTCCTCCGCCTCAATTAAAGATGACCGGTCACATTTAACGTTCGTACATCAAGATAGGAAAAAACATGTCAAACTCATCAGAAACCAAGCTGAACCGTCGTTCATTCCTTTCCAGCGCAGCCACTGCTGCTGTGGGAGGCGCGGCTGCAACCGGCCTTGTCATGCCTGCGCAGGCCGCGACGCCAATCGTTGGAGCTCAATCGCCGCTGATCTATCGCCGGAAACTTGGGAACTATGAAATTACGGTTCTGGGTGACGGCTATGTCGATCTACCCCACCAAATCTGGGCCAATGTCAGCCCTGAAGAAGCCGACGGCTACCTTGCGGATGCATTCCAACCCGCCGGTTCCATTCGCAACGGTGTGAACGCATACCTGATCAACACAGGCGACAAACTGATCCTTGTGGACAGTGGTGCACGTGATCTTTTCGGACCAAATGCTGGTCTGCTGCCAAGCAACCTCGCTGCGATTGGCGTTAAGCCAGAAGACATCGACATGGTTCTGATCACACACGTCCACCCCGATCACATCGCTGGCATGTATACAGCCGAAGGCGACATCGTGATGCCAAACGGTGAGATCTTCGTGGACGAGGCCGACCTGAACTATTGGACCAGCGAGGCGGCCCAAGCCCAAGCGGTTGATATCTCAAAGCCATGGTTCGACGTTGCGCGACAGTGGAAAGCAGCCTTCGATGGTCGCATCACGACCTTCAAAGGTGAGCGTGATCTGGGCGACGGCATCTCCTCGTTCCCGCTACCTGGCCACACACCGGGCCACACCGGTTACCGGATCGAAAGCGAGGGCGAGACACTGTTGATCATCGGCGATGCCGTCATCAGCTCGGCGATCCAGTTTGCGAACCCTGATGCGTCCGCGATCTGGGACACAAACGCCGAAGACGGTAAAAAGTCCCGCCGCACGATCTTCGATGTTGCTGCGAAAGAACGAACATTGGTCACGGCCACACACCTGCCGTTCCCGTCCTTCGGCTACGTCGATACCCGCGCAGACGGTTCCTACCAGTGGGTTCCAGAAGAGTGGCGCTACGCAACTTAATCGATCCTGTTCGGGTGCCGGACCAACCGGCACCCGAACGTCATCCCCTCACACACATTGGAATTTTGTCATGCGTGCTATCATCGCAGAAGAGAATGGGGCCCCAGAGGTCCTCACCCTGAAAGATCTCCCCAAACCCACTCCCGGCATTGGCGAAGTTCTGGTCAAAGTTGCCGCCGCGTCCGTTAATCCCTTCGACGCACAGGTCCGCCGCGGTGACTACGCCGCCTATATGCCAACGCCGCACCAACTGGGCGTTGACGTCTCTGGCACAGTCGAAGCCATCGGCGAAGGTGTCGAAACACTCGCCGTTGGCGATGATGTCTTCTACAGCGCCCGCGTCCTGTCTAACGAAGGCGGATACGCTGATTACCACGTGGAACGCGCTGAGCTGATTGCCAAGAAACCAATAGACTTGTCCTTTGTCGATGCCGCCGCCCTGCCAATCGCGGCAAGTACGGCTTGGGTCTGTCTCATCGAACGCGGTCGCCTCAAGGCCGGTGATCGTGTCCTGATCCACGGTGGGTCTGGTGGCGTTGGTCTTTATGCTGTGCAGATCGCCCACCTCGCAGGTGCCGAAGTTGTCGCCTCAAGCCGCAAGGACGCGCAAGATCTGGTCGAAAGCCTCGGCGCGGACGTGACGGTCGATTATCGCGACGCCGACGCTTGGGACCAACTCTCCGCCCAATCAAATGGCGGATACGATGTGATAATCGACCTTGTCGGCGGCGATACGATCCAAAAATCGCTCGGCTTGTTGGCGCCAGGCGGGCGCGTTGTCAGCATCGTCGATCAACCAAACCCACACAGCCTTTATGACGGCTGGGCCTTTAATGCAGAAATCCACCTGGTCTTCCTGACGCCAAACGCTGATCGCCTCGCGCGCCTCGGAAGTCTGACAGCCCGCGGTCTACTCAAGACAGTTGTCGAACAGACCCTGCCGCTTGAACAAGCCGACGAAGCGCACCGGCTCATCGAAGCCGGTGGCCGGACAGGCAAGATTGTTCTCGTCACGTCCTGACAGAACAGTGTACATGAAACCCGCAGGTGCGACCAACAACAGGACGCGCCTGCACCGACTAAAGGGTGAGAACTGATGCCAAGACCAAGCCACAAAGACACCATTGTCCAATCCGCATTGGCCGTCTTCCATGAATTTGGCTACAATGCGACCGGTGTTCAGGTGATCGTCGACCATGCGGGCGTGCCCAAAGGATCATTCTACAACCATTTCAAAAGCAAAGACGATCTTGGTCTTGAAGTGCTGGATGCCTACTGGTCCCAATATGAGGCGATGCGCGCAGACCTCAGAGACCCGAACACAGCGCCGTTGGATCGAATCGATGCGCATATCGCCGCCTTCAGCGTGACGGATTCTGGTTGTCTGGTTGGGAACTTCACGGGCGAAATGGCCAACATCCCTATGTTCAAAGACGCCCTTAAGAAAATCTACGCTGAATGGATCGAAGACTTTGAAATCTGCATCGCGCAAGGCCAGAAAGACGGCAGCATTCGCAACGATGAAACTGCAAAAGCCCTTGCTGAGTTTGTGGTGACATCGCTGGAAGGCTCGGTCCTTAAGCGCAAGATTTCAGAGGACGGGCGTAACCTCGTCAGTTTCCGCAAGACCATGATCTTGTTCTTGCGCGCGACCTAAACCGCCAGCGTTTCACAGTTATCGTTTTACGACCCCCAAGTACCCGGCCTTGAGCCGTTTCAAAAGTTATGGGCGCCTCCCGCCTTGTTTCTAAACCTCACAATCAAATCTCTCGGAGAAACCAAATGACAAACCTCACGCAGATCACCGCAGCCGACGAAGCCCAAAGCTTTGCCGAATACAAAGCCATCGAAGCGGCGCTGAAACCCTACATCGACGCCGCCAAGACCGGCGATGGTGCACTGTCCCGCAGCGCATTCCTTGACCACGCCCATGTCGTGGGGTCGATTGAGGGCACGTATTATGACATGGACGCAGACACATTCGCAGGTGCCGTGGCCGAAGGTGGCCCGGCCCCAGATGTGCAAAGCCACATCGCTTGGATCAACGTCTCTGGTCCTGCTGCTGCTGCACGTGTCGAGTTCTTGAACTGGGGCGGCATGCGCTACACCGACTTCTTCGTGCTCTACAAAAAGGACGGTGTCTGGAAGATCAGCAGCAAAGTCTACGACTCCCACGCGAAAAACTAGTCTGCAATCAATGGGATAGGCGCAAGGCTTTCGAGTCTTGGCTCGCGCCTATCCCCACACGCACGCAGAAAACCAACCTTCACGGCTCTCCAAATCATGCTTTAAAGACTCCTCGCGGTCTCGATCTCTTTGCATGTAGCAGGGACGTATAAACATCATCTTTTCGACCAGGACGTGACACTCAAGCGGATGTGGAATGCACACCCGCGCACATCAAGTCGGGACACAACGCCAGCACATACGCTCCTCTCGTGGCTGTTTGCTCATATGTCATAACCCTCGGAACAGGGGCTGCTATGGGGCTGTTTCATCGCAACCAAACACAGGTCGCCTGTCTGACGTCAGCAGTTTTGGGTCTAAACAGGGCCATTTGCTAAGAGAGGGTTTGTTGCTCGTCGTAGCCGCCAAGGAGTGGACGATGAGAAAGACATCGAAGAGCCGGGGCGAGAAGAACGTCAAAGACATCGAGCGCGCGACGCGTAAGCATCATTCATCCGAAGATAAGATCAAGATGCTCCTTGATGGCTTGCGCTGTGAGGAATGCATTTCTGAGCTGTGCCATCGAGAGTATGGGGCCGGAACCGATGAGCAACGGAAATGCTCTGGACTCCAATGGAAGTGTCGTGATCACCAATGTCGAAAACGCCGGCTTTGCTCTTCCTCGCGATGGCGACCTACAGACACTTCTGCAGGTCGAGGACGTCGATCGGGCCGTCAGCGTTTCAGTCGCGCCGAATGGCGACATCTGGGGCACTGACGGCCGTTTGACAGATCTCCTGCGCCCATTCGGGTAACCGTCAGGCGCGGCGACCATCGCAAATTCTGCCACATTCGCCATCTATCGCATCGAGGCAGAGTAAGTTTGCGAAGCTACCTTACGCCGGGCCGCGCCGCTGCATCCAACACCTTAAACGGACTCCGTCTTTGGGCCGAGAGTACCTTAGGTGGAAAGGTTGTGCAGTTTACGGGCTATCCAAAACCGCTGTTAGTCAGGAGAATAACAGCACCAACAGATACGCTCCCAATGCAACACCGCTGACCGCGGTCCCCAGCGCGCCTGCCATTCGGCACAGGACGAAGATTTGCGATCCGTTTGCCTGACCGTGGGAGCCAGCCAGAGACGAAAACGCAATAGCGTGCGAGATGCGCGCGGCAAGAAACAGCATTCCAAGGAGCATCGTTACGAAACCACCGCCGGAAAATCCCTCCGCAAGGCTCAGCACAACAAGGAAGACCGCTGCATTCTCGGCTAGGTTCCCGTGGCGCCTGATCTTTCGCTCCAGATCTTGATCGTTGCCATAACCAACACCGAGTTTGACGCGGGCCCTGTGTCTCCCCGCGCTTACCATAAGGACTTGTTGCAGGATCACCAAAACTGCGCCCACGAACGCTGCCATATAAGGGAATTCCATGTTGTGACTCCGGTGTTTGAGGCCTAGCGTCGAGCCCTTTTGCACGCGTTCATTGGCAAAGCAAAAAACCAAAGTCATCCGGAAAAGGTGCACCAACTTGGCGCGTTCACGCGCCACTTGTTCCAAGGAACTGAGGTTTGGCATCCCGCATCACGTCTTCTGCAAAAGACATGAACGCCTTGATCCGGGCGGTCCGACGCAGATCGCTGTGTGTCAACAACCAGATGTCTCGCGCCTTCATTGGAGGGCGGGACGACGCGCGCACCAACGCCGGATCATTGTCCCCCATAATACAGGGCAACATAGCCAGTCCCAGGCCGCCACGTGCTGCGGCCTGTTGCATTGCAGGCTCCGGGAAATGCCCCCAAAGCGGCACGCGACCAAATCCCGTTTCCTGTGTCCAATTAGGAAACCGAGTCCGTCCTGCCCGCCACGAAATCCACCTTGCGGCTTCGGGAGCATTCTCGAAGTCATGGCGGTCAAGATAGTCTTGGGTGGCGTAAACTGTCTGATAGTAGGGGAAAAGCCGCTTCCCAACCAATGTCTCTGGCGGGTTGTTATCGATGCGTAACGCGATGTCCGCTTCGCGGCGTGCGATGTCGACGACCTTTGTTGTCATGATCATTCGAACCTCGATATCCGGGTGTGCCTCTGCAAACTCCGTCAATCGTGGCGCGAAGGCATGTACCGCCATGGGTTCGGCCATCGTAACGGTTACCACGCCGCTTGGTTCTTGGTCTTGGCCAGAGATCACACGTTCGGCGTCGTTTAGCTTGATTCCGCACTCTTGAACGGTCTTGGCAAGCTGCTCGCCAGCAGCCGTCAGTACATAGCCTTCGGGCTTGCGATCAAACATTTTCGTACCAAGCGCGTTTTCGAGACTGTCAATGCGCCTGCTCAGTGTGGAGTGGTGGACGCGCAGTTCCTTGGCCGCGCGCCGCACGGTTCCGGCCGCTGCAACGACTGCAAAACTCTTGATCTCTTCCCAGTCCAGTTTCTGTGCCCCGAGCATTGTTACTCCCCTCTGTGGATCATCGAAGTGGCGCAAATTTGCACCGATATGGTGCGACGTATGATCATGACACATCAACTGTGCGCCACTATCACTCCGAATGACAATACGATTTTGCGCTTGCGTGCACTGCACTGAAAGAAGCGAAAGGATTTCCAAAGTGTCGCTAAATGCTCTGCTGCAACAAACCCTTGAAGCGTCCAACGCGCGATTTCCTGATGAGGCGCTGAAGGTGATCGCATCCTCGATGGGTGAAATGCGCCAACTGGGCATTGCAAAAACTGCGCGCGGCGTAGGTGACTATTTGCCCTCAGCGCGATTAAAAAGCGCCAGTGGCGAAGAGGTTGCTCTTTCAGACTTCAACCAGAAGGGCCCGCTTATCATCACATTTTACCGCGGCGGCTGGTGCCCTTACTGCAATCTGGAACTGCGCGCGTATCAGGAGGTGTTGGATCAAATCAAGGAACGTGGTGGGCAATTGGTCGCGGTCACTCCGGAAAAGCCCTGCCAGTCCCTGACGACGATTGAAAACAACGCCCTTGCATTTCCGGTTTTGACAGATACGGCGAACGCCTTTGCCAAGTCCATGGGGATCGCATTTGAATTACCCGCCGGGTTGCAGGCGCTGTTCGTCCAGTTTGACATGAACCTACCCGATTTGAACGACGCAACGGGATGGGCGCTGCCTGTCCCGGCCACCTTTGTCGTGGATATGACTGACAGGATCGTACTTGCCGATATCGACGTCGATTACACGCGCCGATTGGAACCCGCAGATGCCCTTGCCGCCTTGCGATCGTGCGTCCACCCGGCGGTAGGGTGACCATCCTTACCAACGCGATGCGGGCAGTCTTTGCCATTTCGCACTTCGTCAACAATGCGCTGAATGGCTTCCGCAAAGAGAGCTCTAGATGAAAAAATATCTCAAACTGACACTGATTGCCGTTGCCTTGGTGGTTGCAATTTCGAGTTTTGTCCTCACGCGCGACGGCAAACTGGTAACGCCTTCGGGACAAGGCGTCGTCTCGCTCCCCGAAGGCGATTTTGAGGCATACCCCTTGCCGGCGTATGCGTCGGACGCCCTTGGTGGCGAGTACAAAAGCTATTTTGTTGAAGTCGCCGAAGGCATCAAGATCCACGTCCTGGAGATCGGCGAAGGCCAACCAGTGTACCTTCAGCACGGCCTTCCGACATCCGGGCTCCTCTACCGTCAGGTCGCAGCGAAGTTACCGCATGATGAATATCGTCTCATCATGCCAACACTCGTGGGACTGGGCTTTTCCAGCAAGATACCAGCTAGCCGGCATTCGATCGAAAATCACATCAGCTGGACGAATACACTGCTCAGCAAACTGGACCTGAAAGATCTGATCTTTGTCCCACATGATTGGGGCGGTACTATTTAATAAGGAGCACTGTCACGGTCACCTGATTTGATGGCGGGCATGGTGGTTCTGAACACTGTGCTGGACGCGCCGAAGGCCCCACGGGATGCACCGACAGCCCTGAAAGTTGTGCAGACGCCAGTCTTGGGTGAGTTCATCATGGAAGGCGTCACATCAATGTTCGCTTTCTTACCTGGCAGCCAGAATGATCCAGCCACCATGTCGCCGGATGTCATTGCGCTCTATTCCACTCCTCTTAAGGAGGACAGAAACAGCAAGGGGCCTCTGGCATTCATGAGGATGTCAGTACTTTCACCAGAGAATCCAGATACGCCACTTCTTCTGGCTACAGAAGACTATGTTCGCAATCGCCCCGTACCGACCGAGATTGTTTGGGGCGTGAATGACCCGGTCCTTGGCGCGCGTCTTTCGGACATGCAGGCCTTGTTGCCCTCGGCCACGTTAGTCGAGACCGAGGCTGGGCATTTCTTACAAGAAGAAGTCCCCGCAGAGATTGCCGCGTCGATCCAGCGTGTTCATCTGCGCATGCAGTCTGAGAACTAGGAGCGCCAGATGTCAAATCATGTAAAGCCTTCGGACACGCCTGAAACGGGCTACAATGCCCGACGGACCATAGACGGCAAAACCTTTCACGTCCTGTTCGAAGAGGTGGAGATTGAGGCGACCGTGGACGAAGTATGGTCAGAGGTATCGGGGAACTTTGTGAACGGCGCTGAAATCGCGGCAAGTCTGAACGCCTCCTATTGCCTCACTGGGGCATTAACCGAAGGCCTGGGCACGGAACGCTATCTGGACATCAATTTTCAGGGAAAGCGCATTGAAGCCAAGGAACGAATTATCGACTTCCGCGAAGACGGCAAGGTTCGGGAACTTACCTATGAGGTTTACGAAACCAAAGGCGCGCCCATTGGTCTAAAGACCTACAACACTTGGTACGTGCGGCGTGGTAGTGATGACAGAACCCACCTTGGGAACGTCTTTATTTTCAAAGCAAAATTGTTCTTTCTGACCGGGTTGGTCGGCAAGATGCTCGCCAAGTCAGGTTCGATCAGAACCGGACTACTAACGTACAAGCACTACCTTGAAACCGGTGAGAAGAAAGTCAGCCAAGAGGAATTGTTAGCCCTTTATGGGCCTCATTAGATGGCTGCATTGGTGCGCGTTTGTGTCAAATTTTCAGAGAAGTCATCCATCGCAAGGCTTGTCATGCATTCTTTGATTTTTTTTTGCTCCTGCAGTGAATAGGCCGCTAAGCGAGATGCGACTGCAGCATCTTGAAGGTGGGGCGAAAGTCCGGATTGCGCCGATCCCCAACTATGCCGAGGAGGATATGAACTGTCTGATCAAAGCGCCTAACAATGACATCTTTGAAGTGTTGACGCATGTGCGCTTTTCGTTGGCCCCGCTGGGGAGGTCGAAGCGGGCTAACCAAGCGCTATCTATAGGGCTGTCAGGAGTGGAAGGCGAAACGCCTTCCTTTTTCTAATCAGTCTTATCTGCATATAGTTTCACGGTGTCGATGAATTGTAGCGTACAAAGATATGTGACTTTCTGCGAACGAAACATGGCGGCATGAACGGTGCGAAGCAAAAGCTTGGGGACATCCCCGATGTCAAGCGCTCATATGATGGATATCCAGGCTCATTTGTACGCGGAATAATCTAAAGAAAACCGCTTTCATGAACTTATCTGGGGGTATTGTTGGGGGTACCTCTTTCTTGGA
>CAZDXI010000053.1:0-13474 GCA_964509095.1 uncultured Rhodobacterales bacterium | reverse complement strand
GCGAAGTGCATTTCCTAAGCGAAGGCCTTGCAGGGGGAGTCACGCTGGGCCCGAGGCGGCTGGTGCCGGTGTCTCTGATTGCTAAGGATGCGCCCGATCTAGTGCATGAATTGCTGGATGAGCAATTGCGCAGCGCCAATCCCGGCGAACATGATGCGCGGTTTGTACGAGTAGTGCCCGGAGTATCTGCGCAAGGTTTGGATGCGCGCGCCACCACGTTGCTGGAGCGGATTGGCGAAGAAACCCATGGTTTGGGCCAAGTGCTGCGCACGCGCATGGAATACGGAGCGTTACGCCGGTTGGTGGATCGCGGCTTGGTGCAGGTGTCGGGTATCACGCCGTCCGATGCAGCACATGTGCTTGGATGGTTGGACGCGTGGGACAGCGAGGCCGCTGGAAAGGCATTAGTGCTCTTTGGGCGTCGCAGAACGGGTGCAGGCGAAAGACTTGCGACACGTTCAGATCAGATGGCCAGGATCATCGTGGATCAGATGACACATCAAACTGGATTGGCCCTATTAGAGGCTGGTTTTGCAGAAGACGGAACAGATTTTGGACAGACGCCAGATCAGTTGGCACGCCACGCGTTGATGCAGGCCGGGTTGCGCGACCATAGACGGCTCATCCGGCTGAGCACCGGGTTGAACGTACCTGTCGTGGGACTTGGCGCGTCAGCAGGTACGTATTACCCCGCCGTCGGCGAATTGATGGGGACAGAGATGATTCTGCCGGAACACGCAGATGTAGCGAACGCCATTGGCGCGGTCGTCGGGCGCGTCACGATGCGAAGATCAGGAACCGTGACTGCCCCGTCAGAAGGACGGTATCGCGTGCATCTGGAAACAGGACCAGAGGACTTCACACAATCGGAACCTGCTTTGGCGCGACTTGAAGATGTTTTGAAACAGGATGCTCAGTCAGCCGCGGCATTAGCGGGCGCGCAGGATGTTCGGGTGAGCGTGACGCGCGACATCCGCACGGCACAAGCAGAAGCCCGCGAGGTCTTTGTAGAAGCAGAAATCACGGTCGAGGCAAGCGGCCGTCCACGTGTAGCCGTGGGTTAGAGACCACGTTCCCTGACAAGATCGCAGTCCCTAAAGCTTCACATTACTCTGCTGCCCGCTTGGGAAGGACCCAATCCGCGCGCGGAAAGTGACAGGTGTACCCGTTTGGGATCCGTTCCAGATAGTCCTGATGCTCAGGCTCCGCATCCCAGAAATCGCCGACCGGCTCGACCTCGGTGACGACACGCCCCGGCCAAAGACCGGAGGCTTCCACATCTGCGATCGTATCCAGCGCAAGGCTCTTTTGCGCGTCATCCACATAGTAGATCGCGGAACGATAGCTCATCCCGACGTCGTTGCCTTGACGGTTCAAGGTGGTCGGGTCGTGTATCTGGAAGAAGAACTCCAGAATTTGGCGATAGGTGATCACGGCAGGATCAAAAAGGATCTCAATCCCTTCCGCGTGGGTCCCATGATTGCGGTAGGTCGCGTTGGGCACGTCGCCGCCAGTATAACCCACCTTGGTCGCCACGATGCCGGGCATCTTGCGGATCAGGTCCTGCATGCCCCAGAAACAGCCGCCGGCCAGAACTGCGCGTTCATGTATGCTCATGCCACGTCCTCCACTTGATCGATGTAGTCTCCGTACCCTTCGGCCTCCATATCTTCGCGATGGATGAACCGCAGCGAGGCTGAGTTGATGCAATACCGCAGACCGCCACGATCCGCAGGGCCATCTGGGAACACGTGGCCTAGGTGACTGTCCCCATGTTTGGACCGCACCTCAGTGCGGATCATACCATGCGTGGTGTCGCGGTGTTCGGTCACGTTGGCGATGGGCTTGGTAAAGCTCGGCCAGCCGCAGCCGCTTTCGTACATGTCTGCAGACGCAAACAGGGGTTCTCCGCTGACGACGTCCACATAGATGCCCGGATCTTTGTTTTCGAGGTACTTGCCCGTCCCTGGGCGTTCCGTCCCGCTTTCCTGCGTCACGAAAAACTCTTCCGGCGTCAGGCGCGCAAGGGCGTCGGGGTCTTTGGTGTAATTGGTCATGATGTCCTCCACCGTGGCTGTGTCCAATATGTGGTGTGTCCGGCACAAAAAGGAAGGGTGAACCAGCGATGGATTTGTAACGTATATCTAAGAAACGGAGGCCAACATGCTACGTGCAGTCATCTTGTTCATCGCGATCTGTGTCGCCCTGCCCTTGCGCGCGTCCCCGATGAGCCATTCGTTTCCCAACATCGATGGCGGCACGCTGGACCTTGCAGATTGGCGCGGTCAGCCGGTTTTGGTCGTGAACACAGCGTCGCGCTGTGGGTTCACGAGTCAATACAAGGGTCTACAAGCGCTCTATGATCGGTTCCGCGCGGATGGGCTGATTGTTCTTGCTGTGCCGTCCGACGACTTTCGGCAAGAATTGAGTAGCGCTGAAGAGGTCAAAGAGTTCTGCGAATTGACCTACGGCATTGATTTTCCGATGGCCGATATCTCTGGCGTGACCGGAGAGAGCGCGCATCCTTTTTACAAGGAAGTCAAAGCCGTCACGGGGTTTCAGCCAAGTTGGAACTTCAACAAAGTGCTGATCGGGCGAGACGGTGAGGTTGTCGCAACTTGGGGGTCCAGCACGCGTCCTTTGAGCCGTCCTGTTTTGCAGGCCGTCGAAGCAGAGCTGCGCTGATCGTTACGCCAGCGCCCTGTCCAGAAACGCGCGCATTGGTCGTTCGAAAGGTTCGTTCACGATACGCGCGATCTCTTTTTTGCCTTCAAACGCAATAAGGGTTGAACGACGCTCAACCTTCAGGCGGCGTTGGACCCAATCGGATCGGCCAAACGTGTCCCAATCCACATCCACGAATGTCAGGCGTTGGTAATCCGGGTTCGCTTCAAGCAATCCCTGCAACAGTTCCCGTTTCATCTGACAGGTCAACGACCACTCAGCGCGGAAGTTCACCACAACACGTTCTGCGCTGTCGCGCACGTCGCTCCAGGTGGAGGGACCATAGGTCACTGGTGAATATGCAAGAGTCGTTGTTGGCAACGCCATCAGGGCGCTTGCACCGGTCAAAAACACACGGCGATCCATTGCTCAAATTCCTCGTATCTTTAAGTACCATTTACCGTATCTGACACGCGTTTCAACACAGTTTCATGGCACTTTTTGGGCGCGGGCAAGTTGCACGGCCAAAATTCCAATTGTGATGATGGCAACACCGATGATGTCCCGCAAAGACAGCGTTTCCCCAAGGATCAAAGCCGCAATGGCAACGCCAAAGAACGGGTTAAGAAAATGGAACGTGGCGGCCTTCACAGCCCCGATACGTTCGACCAATGAAAACCAAATCCACGTCGCCAGCAGACCGGGCGCTAGCGTGGTGTACGCAAACGCTAACACCCATTTGGGTGACGGATTCACGTAGATCGTTTCCGTCAACGCCGAGGCAACGGCCAGAACAATAGCACCGACGAACATCTGCAAACCGACGATCATCATCAGGTTCCCACCCGAAGATGCCCCGCGCATCATCAGGGTCGCGACCGTCAACGCAACCGCACCAATGACGCAAAGAACCACGCCAGTCACATCGACGCCTGCACTTAGGCGCGCCTGCATAATGATGACAACGCCGACAAATCCCAACGCCAACCCAGCAATGCCCAGCCCCGGCAAACGTTCCCGAAAGATCGCCCAGATCGCAAAGGCTACCATCAATGGCATGCTGGACGCGATGATGGAGGCAAGGCCCGCCTCAACCCACTGCATCGCGACAAAGTTCAGGCCTAGATACATTGCGTTCTGGCACACGCCGAAGATGATCGTCGCGCGCCATTGATCGCGGGTCAGGTGCCATGTCTGCCCCATCATGCGGGCAATCGCCACGCCAATGAGGCCTGACAAAAAGAAGCGGAGCGACAGGGACGCCAGCGGCGACGCATCGGCCACGATGATCCGCGCAGACGAAAACGCTGACGACCAGATCAGCGCAAAAGCCAGCCCCATGAGGATCGCGCGAAAATCGAGTGTCATGATGCTCCAAATGAAAAGGGCCGCCGGTTCAGGCGACCCTTTCCCAATTCGTAGCGAGGTGCAAGATCAGCCGTTGACGCTGTCTTTCAGAGCCTTCGCGATGGTCATTTTCACAACCTTATCTGCAGCTTTCTTGAACTGCTCGCCGGTGGCAGGGTTGCGCACCATACGCTCGGGGCGCTCACGGCAGTAGATTTTGCCAACACCGGGCAGAGTCACGGCGCCGCCGCCAGCCACTTCGCGTGTGATCAGGCCACAGATTGCATCCAGAGCTGCGCCTGCGGATTTCTTGTCTGTCCCCATTTCGTCTGCCAGAGCGGCCACGAGCTGGGTCTTTGTCATTGGTTTTGCCATTTGAATGGTCTCCTTCGTGTGCCCGATCATGGGGCCTCCTGCCGCGACATTAACCGTATGTAGTAGCGACGCACAACGATTAGTGGGCGTTTTTCTAAGGAAATTGGCGTTTTTCAGTGTTTTTTTGCCGTCAGAGGAAGGCGGTTTCGTCAAATGACCGCAATTTCCGGCTGTGAATCCGTTCAAGAGGCATGTCACGCAGGTGTTCCATGGCTCGAATCCCGATCATCAAATGCCGCGCAACTTGCGTTTTGTAGAAGTCCGAAGCCATGCCAGGTAGCTTCAATTCGCCATGCAAAGGCTTGTCGGACACGCACAGCAGCGTCCCATAAGGCACCCGGAAACGGTATCCATTCGCCGCAATCGTCGCACTTTCCATATCCAATGCAATGGCCCGCGACTGGGACAGCCGCTGGACCGGACCAGTGTGTTCCCGCAGTTCCCAATTTCGGTTGTCGATGGTCGCGACGGTGCCGGTTCGCATGACGCGTTTCAGCTCATACCCTTGCAGCTTAGTGACCTCAGCCACGGCTTGCTCAAGCGCGATTTGAATCTCTGCAAGAGCCGGGATTGGAGTCCAGACCGGCAGGTCGTCATCCAGAACGTGATCCTCGCGCAGATATGCATGCGCTAGCACGAAATCGCCCAGCGCCTGAGAATTCCGCAAGCCGGCGCAGTGGCCCACCATCAGCCAAGCATGCGGTCGCAAGACGGCGATGTGATCCGTTGCAGTCTTGGCGTTGGATGGGCCAACTCCAATATTCACAAGAGTGATCCCAGACCCATCCGCGCGCTTAAGATGGTAGGTCGGCATTTGCGGCAGCTTCGCGGGCTGCGTGATCGGATCATCCCCGCAAGATATGCATTGATTACCTGTGGACACGAACTCCGTATATCCACTGTCCGGATCATCAAGCTGCGCGCGTCCATATGCTTCGAACTCGGCCACATAGAATTGGTAGTTCGTGAACAGGACATGGTTTTGGAAATGCGCCGGATCGGTCGCCGTATAATGTTCTAACCGCGCAAGTGAGTAATCCACACGTTGCGCAGTAAACGGAGCCAACGGACCAACGCCATCGGGCGGCTCATACGTTCCGTTAACGATATCATCATTCGTCGTGGACAAATCAGGCACGTCGAAAACGTCTCGCAGAGTAAAGTCGCCAGCCCCTTCTTGCGGGACAGAGGTGTCAGACCCCATCGCAAAATGCACCGGGATCGGAGTTTGTGATGGGCCGATTTCAACAGGCTGACCGTGATTGGTGATCAAGAGATCAATCTGCTGGATCAAGTATTGCCGAAACAGGTCCGGCCGAGTGACTGTCGTGGCATACCGGCCCGGCGTCGATACGTGCCCATAGCTCAGCCGTGTATCGACCTGCGCATAACTCGCAGTACGAAAGCGGATTTCAGGATAATAGGCTCTGACTCGCTTCGATGGAGCGCCATCGGTCATGGCCTTCAGGAAATGGGTTTTTAGGAAGTTGGTCGCATCAGAATACAGATCGCACAAACGGTCCACGGCAGCGGTCGCATCGTGGAACAGTTCGTGTTGCGGGGCCTGCGGCGTATCGATGGGGCTCATGTGATTGGCTCAAAAACTGGGATAAAATCAAAACTACGCACATCCACAAGACCAAGGTCGGACAAGCGGAGCTCGGGGATCACAACCAAAGCCAGCAAGGAATGCTGCATGTAGGCGTTGTTCAGCGTGCAACCGCAGTCGCGCATAGCCGCAATCAAATTGTCGGCTTGCGCAGCAACTTCTGTAGCCGGACGGTCAGACATCAGGCCTGCAATCGGCAGTTCAACCAGCGCGCGTTCGGTATCGTCTTTGAACAAACACATGCCACCGCCAACTTCAGCCAAACGATTGGCCGCAAGCGCCATTTGCGCACGGTCTGTACCCACGACGATCATGTGGTGACTGTCATGCGCCACGGTTGAGGCCATGGCCATGCGGCCCGTGTACCCAAATCCGGATACGAACGCATTGGTCACGCCACCGGTTGCTTGGTGACGCTCGACCAAAGCAATCTGGCACGTGTCGCCTTGCCCTTCGACCAATCCATCCTGCACTGGCAAGTCAACTTGAAGTGCCTTGGTCGGGGCTTGGTTTTCCACAACACCGATCACATTGGCCCGCACTGCATTCGCGCCAGATGGTGCGGAAATCTCAAAATCCTGAGCCTGCAGGTTGTGCCCAAGGTGTACCGTCTGACGCGCGGCATCCGACCAGTCATAATGCGGACACTCAACAAGGGCTTCTCCGTTGATAGAGACTGTTTTCCCCCGCGCAATAACGTGCTCAATCGGCAGCGTTTCGAGGTCCGAGGTCAGGATCACATCCGCCCGCCGTCCCGGCGTCAGGGAGCCCAGCTCACGCTCCAGCCCGAAATGCGTCGCGGTGTTCAACGTCGCCATCTGCAACGCCACCAGCGGATCACACCCGCAGGCAATCGCATGGCGCACCACGCGGTTCATATGCCCGTCATTCACCAACGTGCCAGAGTGGCAATCGTCCGTACACAGAATGAAACTGCGCGGGTCGAGACCCTGTTCCGTTACCGCCGTAATCTGCGCTTCCACATCGTACCATGCAGACCCCAATCGCAGCATCGAACGCATCCCTTGCCGCACGCGGGCAATCGCGTCTGCCTCGCTCGTCCCTTCGTGATCGTCCGCCGGCCCACCGGAAACATAGGCCGCGAAATCCCACCCTAAATCAGACGAAGCGTAATGCCCACCCACTGTCTTGCCTGCTTTCTGCGTCGCGGCGATCTCGGCCAACATCTTGGGATCCGCATTGGCCACGCCGGGGAAGTTCATCATCTCCCCCAGCCCAATGATACCGGGCCAACCCATCGCCTCGGCTACATCTTCGGCAGTGATCTCGTACCCCGTCGTCTCCATCCCCGGCGCAGACGGTGCGCAAGACGGCATCTGGGTGAAGATATTGATAGGCTGCAAAAGCGCCTCATCATGCATCATTCGCACGCCATCCAGACCCAGCACATTGGCAATCTCGTGCGGGTCAGTGAACATCGTCGTGGTCCCATGCGGGATCACCGCGCGGGCGAACTCGGCAGGGGTCAGCATTCCGGATTCGATATGCATGTGACCATCACACAAACCGGGGATCATATAGCGCCCGGAAGCGTCGATCACCTCCGTCTGCGGTCCGGTCTGAGCACTGGCATCCGGGATGACACAGGCAATGCGCCCATGGCGGATCGCGATGTCATGTCCCGGTAGAACCTCACGCGTGTGCACGTTCACCCAAACTCCGCCCTTGATTACCATGTCCGCAGGCGCGCGTCCGGCGGCAGTGGCGATCAGGTCAGCGGCAGCGTCTTGCCATGATTTCAGGATTTCCATGGATCGATAATTCTCATCTAGCGAGCAGATGCAAGAGGGCTTGGCAATCTGATGCGTGCGCGTCAGGCTGATCGTATCACCACAGGGGAGTCGCCCATGGATTACGAAACAGTTTCCGCCGAAGATTTTGGCGCCGCCTTGCGCGGCATTGGGCTGAACCTTCTAGTACAAGACGTTCTAGCAGAATGCGCTTTCTTAGAGTCTGTTTTCGGAATGCAAACGCATCGCAAATCCCATGACTTTGCGATCGTCGCCTATGGCGGTCAGGTGTTCCAACTACACAGCGATCCGACCTATGCAGAAAACCCTCTGCTGGGTCTTGTCCCGGAAAACCCGCCACGGGGCGCTGGCATAGAAATCCGGCTTTATGACACGGACCCAGATGAGGCCGTAAAGCGTGCCGAGGCCCATGACGGCACCATCCTGCAAGAACCTACCGATAAGCCCCACGGCCTGCGCGAGGCTTACATTCTGTGCGAAAACGGTTTCGCGTGGGTGCCGTCGCGCCCCTTATAGTCTGTCGCAAACACGATAGCATGCCGCTTGTGGAGCATGCAGGCTGACCCCAACAGGGAGAGTATAATGACCGTCACCGAACTTCGCCCCAACCTCGACAACTGGCAGGAACGCGTTGACCTCGCCGCCGCCTTCCGCTGGACTGAACGGCTGAATATGCATGAGGGCGTGTCCAACCACTTTTCGCTGGCGATCAATGACGACGGCACGAAGTTTCTGATGAACCCCAATCAGGTGCATTTCAGCCGCATCCGCGCCAGCGATATGCTGGTGATCGACGCCAATGATCCCGACACTCTGAAAGGACCGAACGCGCCCGACCCGACCGCTTGGGGGTTGCATGGCGGCCTTCATAGACACTGTGCGCACGCCCGTTGTGCGATGCATGTGCATTCGATTCACGCCACGGTACTGGCTTGCCTCAAGGACAAAATCCTCCCCCCGCTCGATCAGAACGCGGCGATGTTCTACAACCGTCAGGTGGTCGATGACCACTATGGCGGGCTCGCGTTCGAGGAAGAAGGCGAGCGTTGTGCGCAACTCTTTGACGACCCCAAGAAGTTCATCATGGTCATGGGCAATCACGGCATCATGGTGATTGGCGACACTGTCGCGCAGACCTTCAATCGCATGTATTTCTTCGAACGCGCCTGCGAGGTCTATATCCGCGCGCTGCAAACCGGCCAGCCGCTGTCGATCCTGCCCGATGAGATCGCCGCCAAAACTGTGGAAGAGATCGAAACCTACCCCGAACAGGACATCCGCCACCTCGCAGAGCTCAAGGCCATTCTGGATTCCGAAGGTTCCGACTATGCCGCCTGACAGCGGATCGAAATCCACGTCCCGAACGTGGAATTACCACCCAGACTTACCGCTCAAAGACTCGTCGATCTTCGCATGGCCGCCATCACCAAAATTCTTGGCAGGCTGGTTCGCGCGCAATTGGCTGACACTGTCGGAACGGGTGATGATGGTCGGCCTGTCTTTGGTCCTTTGGTGGTTGCTCTATCCCGCCGTCGCGGACGCGAAAAGCTGGGCGATTGGCTGGGTCGTGCAGGTCTGGTTGGTCACGTTTGCCACAACTTTCGCCGTGGCAGGCGGTTTACATTGGTATTTCTACATGCGGCGCGGACAAGGCAAAGAGCTGAAGTTCGAGCACCGTGATCTGGCGCGCGGCAACCGACTGTGGAACTTCTCCGATCAGGTGCATGACAACATGTTCTGGACGCTGGGCCCCGGCGTTGCGATCCTGTCGGCCTATCAATGCCTCGTCCTTTGGGCGATGGCGAATGGTTGGGCGCCAACTCTTACCTTCGCACAAAACCCGGTCTGGTTTTGCCTCGCTTTCATATTGCTGCCGATCTGGTCCGCATTTCACTTTTATTGGGTGCACAGGTTACTGCATGTGCCGATCCTCTATCGTCACGCCCACGCCTTGCATCATCGTAATGTGAATGTTGGCCCTTGGTCTGGCATGTCCATGCACCCGACCGAGCAAACGCTCTATCACTCGACCCTCTTGATCCACTTTCTTGTGCCTTTGCATCCGCTGCACATGGTCTTCGCCATGGTCTATAACGGGCCGGGTGCTGCGATGACGCATACCGGGTACGAAGACCTGTTGATCAAGGACAAACGACGCGTGGCCCTTGGCACGTTTTACCATCAGCTTCATCATCGCTACTACGAATGTAACTATGGCAATCAGGAAATGCCATGGGACAAGTGGTTCGGCACCTTCCATGACGGCAGCGACGCGGCTACAGAGGAAACCCGTGCCCGAAAGAAGAGGATGCACAGCTGATGGCCCGCGAGGAATGGAACCATACACCCGCGCTACCGCTCACCGTGAACCCTCTGTTCGAACGGCCGCTGCGTCCAATCGAGGTCCTCAAGTGGTACGCCGGGTCTTGGTTGCCGGTTTCCTTCAACCTGACAATTGTGGCGCTGGCCTTTATTAGTCTCTGGTTTTTTGCGCCCTCGCTGAATCAAGCCGCAACGCCCGGTGGCTGGATGCTGGGAATCTTGTTGCGCAATCTGGTCCTTGTCAGCGTGTTGGCGGGCGGGTTGCACTGGTGGTTCCATGGCGCGCAAGTGCAAGGCACGCTCAAGAAATACGACCCACGCCCTTTTCCGCGCCAAGGCAAGATGTTCACCAGCGGAGACCAACTGCGCGACAACATGATCTGGGCGCTCTGCTCTGGCGTGCCGATCTGGAGCGGATTCGAAATCCTGATCTGGATGGCGATGGCAAACGGCTGGGCCCCCGTCACAACATTCGCTGAAACCCCAATCTGGTTCGTCGCCGTCTTCTTCTTAATCCCCATCTGGGAGAGCTTCTATTTCTACTGGATTCACCGCTTTTTGCACTCCAACATGCTCTATCGATTCCATGCAGTGCACCACCGCAGCACCGATATTGGCCCGTGGTCTGGCCTATCGATGCACCCGATCGAACACCTGTTTTACTTCGGCACAGCGCTGATCCATTTCGTCGTGCCCACGCATCCAGTCCATCTGATCGCGCATCTGATGTTCTACTCGCTCTACGCCATCACCACCCATACTGGACATGAAGGCTTGTGGTCCGGCGGCCGCAAGCGCTGGCATCTGGGCAATTTTCACCACCAGATGCACCACCGCTACTTTGAATGTAACTACGGCACACTCGAAATCCCGTGGGACAAGTGGTTCGGCACCTTCCATGACGGCACAACAGACGCCAAGAAGCGCATACTCGCACGGCTGAAAGAGCGGCGACGCGGATGAATGTACTGGTCCTGATGGTCGATGAACTCAGCTGGTGGGCGCTGGGTCATTCAGGTGGTGCCGCACACACACCAAACATCGATGCATTGGCGGCCAGAGGCATGCGCTTTTCAAACGCCTACACGCCTTCGCCGATTTGCGTACCAGCGCGCGCGGCAATCGCAACCGGTCGCTATGTTTACGAAATCGCCAATTGGTCATCAGCCGAACCTTACACCGGGGAACCTAGAGGATGGGCGCATGCCGTGCGCGAAGCAGGCTTAGATTGCGTCTCGATCGGGAAACTGCACTACTGCAACGAAACCGATGACACAGGATTTTCGACGCAGTTAGAGCCGTTGCACGTGCTTAACGGCGAAGGTTGGGTTCAGGCACTTCTGCGCAAGCCCGTGCACCCTTACGACAATGCAGAATCGCTTGCCAAAGACGTGGGCTCTGGGGACACAGACTATCACGCATACGACCGCCGCGTGACCAAGGCCGCCTGCGAGTGGTTACGTGAACCTGGACGACAAGATCAGACCTGGAGTGCGTTCGTTAGCTTTCTTGCACCGCACTTCCCATTGATCGCGCCGGCGCGGGATTACGCTCTTTATGACGCGACCCAGTTCGAGGATGGGCCGCAAGACCCGCCAGATCATCCGATCTTGCAAGAGTTGCATGCGTACTTCGACCATGACCGCTTTTTCACACCAGAAAGCCGCGGGATGGCACGCGCGGCTTACTATGGTCTTTGCACTTTCGTGGATCGACAGGTCGGCAAGGTTTTGGCCGCGCTAGACGAAACAGGTCAAACAGACGACACTTTGATCATTTTCACCTCTGACCATGGTGAAATGCTGGGCGAGAAAGGGTTTTGGACCAAATCCGTCATGTATGACAGCGCCGCACGCGTTCCCCTGATCGTAGCAGGACCAGACATCGTGAGCGGTGACTGGTCACACCCGGTCAGCTTGATCGACATCGCGCCGACTGTGTGCGCAGCCCTTGGCATTGATGCGACGTTCAAGGGATTCGATCTGCGCGCTCCACACAAGGATCGGGACGTGATCTCGGAGTATCACGATGGTGGATGCTCTGCGGGTTTTGCAATGCTGCGATGGGATGACTGGAAGCTTGTCGCATATGCAGAAGGCCATCCAGCACAGCTCTTCAATCTGGAAACTGACCCTTCTGAACTACACGATCTAAGCCTATTAGAGCCTGGTACCTTGCGCGACGGGTTGGCGCGGCTTTCACGACACTTCGATCTTGAGACCGTGAACGCGCAAGCGCATCAGGACCAGGCGGAAAAAGTGGCGAGTATGGGCGGACGAGACGCCGTCATTGCCAAAGGTCAATTCGATTACACTCCGGCGGGGTAATAGGACACACATGCAATACGGTTTGACAGAAGAACAGGAAATGATCGTCTCGACGGTGCGAAGTTTTGTCGAAAACGAGATTTACCCGCATGAAGAACGCGTCGAACGAACCGGAGAAGTTCCAGAAGAGGTCGCGGAAGAGATTAAACGCAAGACGATTGAGCTTGGGTTTTACGCCTGCAACTTCCCCGAAAGCGTCGGGTGCGCCGGGCTGAATCACCTTGAATTCGCCTTGGTAGAGCGTGAATTGGGTCGCGGGTCCATGGCACTGAACCACTTCTTTGGACGGCCACAAAACATCCTAATGGCCTGCGAAGGCGAACAGATCGAACGCTACCTTATGCCCGCCGTGCGCGGTGAACGCATGGACGCTTTGGCGATGACAGAACCGGGCGCGGGCTCTGACGTGCGCGGCATGAAATGCGCCGCCGTGCGGGACGGTGGCGATTGGGTTGTGAACGGAACTAAACATTTCATCTCTGGCGCGGATCACGCGGATTTCCTCATCGTTTTCATCGCCACTGGCGAAGATGACACGCCCAAAGGCCCTAAGAAGCGGATTACGGCCTTTTTGGTGGATCGCGGCACCCCCGGCTTCACGATCCGCGACGGATACAAGAGCGTCTCGCATCGCGGCTACAAAAACATGATCCTTGAATTCGACGACTGCCGCCTGCCCGACGCGCAAGTGCTGGGCGAGGTAGATGGCGGGTTTGAGGTAATGAACACTTGGCTTTACGCCACCCGGATCACCGTCGCCACGATGAGCGTCGGGCGCGCCCGTCGCGTGTTTGACTACGCACTGAATTACGCGGCCGAGCGTGAACAATTCGGACAGAAGATTGGCAAGTTCCAAGGCGTCAGCTTCCAGATCGCAGACATGATCACAGAGATTGACGCAGCCGATCTCCTTACACTCGCAGCAGCCGATCGGTTAGACAAAGGCTTGCCCGCAAACAGAGAGATCGCGTCGGCCAAGCTTTATGCGTCAGAAATGCTGGCACGGGTAACGGATACAGCCATCCAGATTCATGGCGGTATGGGCTTGATGGACGACT
>CAZDXI010000052.1:5205-13562 GCA_964509095.1 uncultured Rhodobacterales bacterium | reverse complement strand
CTGCCATGCTGACCGGAGAGTTAAACGCGGATGAGATTTTCATGGGCAATGACGGCAAGCCGTCGTTTAGCTCCAACCACGCGGGCGGTATCCTTGGCGGGATCAGCACAGGGCAGGATGTTGTGGTGCGCTTTGCGGTCAAACCCACGTCCTCGATCCTGACCACGCGCAAGACGATCACCAAGTCTGGTGAGGAAACTGAAATCATCACCAAGGGCCGTCACGACCCCTGCGTCGGTATCCGCGCAGTGCCTGTGGGCGAAGCGATGATGGCTTGTGTGATCCTCGACCATTTGCTGTTGCATCGCGGTCAGGTGGGGACAAACCGAGGCGCTATCGGCTGAATTCCACCGAACGCTTAGTTAAGATTTCATTCATAAAATCAAAACCTTACCCGTGGGTAAGGTTTTTGTTACGGCACCTCACGCCCCTGTGCGTCACAGTGATTTGCGTTGCGCCCCATTGTGCGGCCTACTCAAGGGACAACACGCGGGAGGACCCGATGACACAGAAGTACAGCATTCGACTCGTCGCCCTGAGTTTGGCAATCGGACTGGGGTTTGGTGTTCAGGTGGCATCACAGGATCACATGGTACAGCTCGCTGTGCACGCGGTGAAGCTCACCTACTGCCCCGTCTGAACCCGGTGTCTGGTTAGCCGCTGACTTGCACGCGGCGCCGAATTGCCTCATGGCACGGGTATGGACGCGCCCGCGATTTCCAACAAACCCGGACTGGCCATCAGCCTAAAGCTGATTGCGGTTTTCCTGTTCATTGTGATGGCGGCTCTGATCAAGGCCGCTACCGAAGACGTGCCCCCGGGTCAGGCGGTGTTTTTCCGATCCCTGTTTGCGATTCCCGTGATTGCTGCGTGGATTTGGCAGCGCGGCGAACTGCGTGAAGGTCTGATCCCCAAGAACCTCAAGGGCCATGTGTGGCGGGGGCTGATTGGCACCAGTGCCATGGCACTGACCTTTGGTGGATTGCAGTACCTTCCCTTGCCGGAAGTCACAGCGATTGGGTACGCGACCCCGATCTTTACCGTGATTATGGCGGCCTTTCTGCTGGGCGAACGTATCCGGCTGATCCGGATATCCGCCGTCACTCTGGGCCTGATCGGGGTGATCATCGTGATGTGGCCGCGCCTGACGGTGAGCGATCTGACCAACACCGCAACCGTTGGTGCGATTATGGTGCTGATGGCGGCGTTGCTGCGGGCGTTGGTACAAATCCATGTCCGTCAACTTGTGAAAACCGAACACACCGCCGCGATTGTGTTCTGGTTCTCTGTGACCGCGTCGACGCTGTCGCTGCTGTCTTTGCCATTTGGCTGGGTGTGGCCGGACCCTTTTGCGCTGGGCTTGCTTGTCAGTGCGGGCCTGCTGGGTGGAGTAGCGCAGATCATGGTGACGTCGTCCTACCGGTTCGGAGCCGCGTCGATGCTAGCGCCTTTTGATTACGCGTCCATGATCTTTGCCGTGCTGATCGGTTGGCTGGTGTTTTCGGAACTGCCGACCTTGGTGATGCTGGTTGGTTCTGCCTTGGTCATTGCGGGCGGCGCTCTGATCATCTGGAGGGAGCGCCAACTGGGCTTTGAACGCCGTCGTGCGAGGTCCGTGACGGATCCCAAGGCGTAAAGCCGATTGGCGCGAGTTTGGAAACAACCCTTTCCGAATCCGAAACATAGTGCTTCAATCTCCCCTTATAGTGGAAAATTTCTGCAAAATTGGGAGGATAGAATGAAAACACTTTTGACAGCCGCCGTTGCGGCAACGCTGATGGCAGGGTCCGTCGCAGCAGAGTGTCAGCATTCCAGATGGGGAGCTGGCGACACGTTGGGGTCCGCAAATCTGGTATCACCAGAGCGTACGATGGAAGCCATGAAGCTGGTGAAACAGGGCAAGTCCATGCCTCTTGGGATCACGATTGACGCCAACACACCCGCTTTCCCACCGCGCAAGTTCAGCCTGCAAGTGGTGCAGCCGAACCAACAGGGCGGACAGAAGCTCACCGCGTTCGGGTATGAGGGCAATTACAACGATGACCTGATCCAGACATGGGTCGGCATCGGCTCACAGCTGGATGGTTTGGGGCATTTGGGTGAAGGTGGTCTGTACTACAACTGCCTTGATGAGAAAGAAATCAGCGCCATCACCGGGCTGACCAAGCTGGGCACGCATGATGTGCCGCCTTTGGTCGGGCGAGCGGTGATCCTTGATATGGCCAAGCACTTTGGCGTGGACGTCATGGAGGCCGGACAGCATTTCGGGTCCGACGACATCAAGGCGGCTGCCGAAGCGCAAGGTGTGACCATGGGTGAGGGCGACATCATCCTGTTCCACACAGGTTGGACCGAAGGCAAATTCGAAAGCGATCCAACCGCGTGGGTGTCCGGCGAACCCGGCATCAACAATGAAGGTGCGGAGTATATCGCCTCGCTCAACCCGATGGCGGTCGGCGCGGATACATGGGGGCTGGAACCAATCCCCGCGCCACAAGGAGACAAGGTGTTCTATGGCCACGTGACCTTGTTGAAGGAAAACGGGATCTACATCCTTGAGACCATGAACACTGGCCCGGTCCTGCGCGACGGCGTGAACGAGTTCATGTTCGTCCTTGGTCAAGCCCGGATGCGGGGCACCGTTCAGGCGATGATTAACCCGGTGGCGTTGTACTGATATACCCTTGTGTTGCCCGGACTGCTGAGGTCGGGCAACACACTCAAGCAGGTGCGAATTTCAGACCAAGGTTCATGAAATCGCCATAGCGGTCTTCGCGCACGTATGGTTCTGGAACGAGGCCAGAGGTGTTTTCGAACACCGCAACCAGTGCATCATCGACGAAGACATGGGCGTCCCCGTCGCTTTCCAGTACTTCCCAGCGACCATCCAAGGTGACGACGTCGTCCCCCGCGCTGGTGGTGTGGCTGGCCGGTGTGCCGACGGGCGTGGGCAGATCGAGGATACGTAGGAATACGGTGTCCTCTGTCGGGTCATAGTCCGTGAAGGTCACCGGATCGAGGTCGGACAAGGCGTGATCGTAGATCGCGACAGCGAGGTCAGACCCTTCGCCAAGGGTCACGATGTCACCGTTTGCGACGTCCTCAACACGGTCATCGCCGGCACCTGCGTCCACAATATCGGTGGCGGAATCTGCAGCGCCGGTTTCGTCCCAATGGTCGCTATATTCGTTCGTCAGCGCGGTTGCATCGATGAAGTCATCGCCTGCGCCGCCGTTCAGAACAGCACCACCATCCGTGCTGATCAGCCAGTCATCGCCCGCGCCGCCATTCAGAACAGCGCCATCGCCAACAGCTTGGATCACTTCGTCTCCACTGCCGCCTTCAACAGTTCCGGCTCCGGTCATCAGGATGCCGAGAGACTGGTTGTCGCTGATATCTGAACCGGTGACGTGGTCGCCTTCGTTCGCAAAGATCAGGCCGCCCTTCATGTTCGCGGCGTCGACTATGTCTGCGCCGTCGCCAGTGCGGATGATCGCATGACCTTGCACGACGTCGAATGTGTCATCGCCATCGCCACCTGTTACTTCGGGCGCAGCGGTGTCGTCCGCGCCGTCATAGTAATATCCGAAGTCGCCCACAAAGGGGTCGGCGTAGTCGATATCAAGCCCGTTGATGTCGCCTGTGTCGATCAGGAACAGGTCATTGCCATCCGTGCCGTTAACGGTTTGCGCGGCGGAGACATTGAACGTGGATTCATCATCCGTTGGCTCTTCGCTATCGATCTCTTCGGCATCACTGCTGGTGCCCGCCATTGCGGACATGCCAACCGCAGCCATCATCAAGGTAAGAAACGCCAACATTCACTTGTACTCCACAACCAACGCACGAAATTTAGCGCGAATTAGCCGTAAGTCGCAAATCAATCGTTTAGTCTTTGTTAACGTGCGTGGGTTTGTGAAGGGAATCCAACGTGTTGTGGTGGAGGTGTTACACGGATTGCGCAGCCGCGATTGCGCGGGACCAGCGGGACAGGTGATCGGAGCGCACGGCGTCGTCCATCGCGGGCGTGAACTGACGGTCCAAAGCCCAGTTCGCAGCAAAGCCCGCTTGATCGGGGTAGAGCCCCGCACGCATACCCGCGAGCCATGCCGCCCCCAAAGCGGTGGTTTCCACATTCGCCGGGCGATCGACCGGAGCGTCGAGAACGTCGGACAGGAACTGCATGGCCCAGTTGTTCGCGGACAAGCCACCATCCACACGCAGCACGGCATCTTTGGCGTCCGGCCAATCTGCACGCATAGCTTGCCATAAGTCCGCCGTCTGGAAGCCGATGCTTTGCAGGGCGGCGCGGGCAAGATCGGCAGGGCCGGTATCGCGGGTCAGCCCGAACGTGGCACCCCGGCAATCCGGGTTCCAGTAGGGCGCACCCAGACCGGTGAAGGCGGGCACCAACGTGACACCGTCTTTGCCATCGGCGGCAAGTTGTTCGGTTTCGCTGGCCGAAGCGATGATCCCCAGACCATCGCGCAGCCATTGCACGACCGCACCCGCCACAAAGATGGAGCCTTCCAGCGCATAGGTCGGCTTGCCATCCAGTTGATAGCCAATCGTCGTGAGCAACCGGTTCGAGGAAGCCACAGGGCTGTCGCCGGTGTTCAGCAGGGCAAAACACCCCGTGCCATAGGTCGACTTGAGCATGCCGGGTTCAAAACACGCCTGTCCGACGGTGGCCGCCTGTTGGTCCCCGGCCACGCCAAGGATCGGGATGGGGGCGCCCAGAAAATCGGTCACGCCAAAGTCTGCGGCGCTGTCCAGAACCTCGGGCAGCATCTGCATGGGCACGTCGAGCAAATCGCAAATCTCGGAACTCCATGCGCCTTTGTGGATGTCATAAAGCATCGTGCGCGCGGCATTGGTGGCGTCGGTCACATGCCGCACGCCCTTGGTCAAGTGCCAGATGAGGAAACTGTCCACTGTGCCGAACAGAAGCTTGCCATCGCGTGCGCGGTCTCGCGATCCGGGAACCTTGTCCAGAATCCATTTCGCCTTGGTGGATGAGAAATAAGGGTCGAGCAGCAAACCCGTGCGCGCGGTGACGTCGGCCTCATGTCCGGCGGTCTTGAGGTCTGCACAGATCGCGGCAGTGCGGCGGTCCTGCCAGACAATCGCGCGGTGGATCGCCTCGCCAGTTTCACTGTCCCAGACCAGCGTTGTTTCGCGTTGGTTGGTGATGCCAATCGCGGCGATATCGGACGCGGAAACGTTGGCCTTAGCCAAACAATCGCGGCACGTGTCCTGTACGGTTTGCCAAAGGTCCTCGGGGGCGTGTTCGACCCAACCGGACTCTGGGAAATACTGCTGGAATTCCTGCTGTGCGGAGGCCACGGGCTGCATATCCGCGTCAAACAGGATCGCCCGCGAGGATGTGGTTCCCTGATCGATGGCAAGAATGTATTGCACGGCTGGCCTCCTGTTTCGCTGTGCGCGCACTGTTTCGTGCCCGCGCGGGGAGGTCAAGTTCGCCTTAGCTGTTCTGCGTCGCGTAGATCAGGTCTGGGCCAAAGATCACATCGGCATGTTCGGTGAGGTAAATCCGCAGCCATGGCGTGAAGCGATCGGGATAGCGGTGCACCTCAGCCAGAAGGTCGTGATAGTCGACCCAGCGCGTTTCCATAACCTCATCCGGGTTGGGCGCGATAGGCAGGTTGCGCGGCGCATCGGCGACGAACACTTCGACGACTTCATGTTCCACGAGCCCGTCGCCCACATCGGCGCGGTATTCCAGATGGTGCCGGTGGTGCATCAGCAGCCCGGTAATCCCCAGTTCTTCGTTCAGGCGGCGCTGGGCGCAATCGGCGGGGCTTTCATCCCATTCCGGATGCGTGCAGCAGGTGTTCGCCCAAAGACCCGGCGTGTGATACTTACCCATGGCACGGCGCTGCAACAGAACCTCTCGGCCATGCAGAACGAACACGGACACAGCCTTGTGCCGCAGCCCTTTTTCATGGGCCTCCAGCTTTTCAACAGGCGTCAGCGTGCCGTTCACCCAGGCCGGGATCATGATCGTCATACGTGTTCTGCTTTCACCACGCCCATCAGGTGAGCGAGATTTTTCACACCGATCTTCAGATGCGCCATCGGACGCGCCTTGACCAGTTTCTTGTTCATATACGCCTCAAACGTGAGGCGCTGGACGTCTATATCATGACATAGGGAAACAAAGCGTTCACGCCGGTCATCTGATCGGTAATAAGCGTTTTGCATCGACGCGAGCACCCGGAAGACTGTCTTGTGTTCGCGCATGAACAGTTTCCGCGCGAGCTTGAGGTCTTTAGCACGACCCGAGGCCAGCGTCGCGGCACATGCTGTCGCAGCGACACGACCCCCAACCATTGCATAATAGATGCCTTCGCCCGAACTTGGCGCGACAACACCGGCGGCATCCCCCGCCAACACGAGGTCTTTGCCATTGTCCCAACGATCCATGGGTTTCAGCGGGATTGGAGCGCCTTCTTTGCGCAGCGTCTCACAGCCCTCAAGCCCAGAGGCCACGCGAAGCGCGGCGGTTGCGTCTTTCAGGTTCACGTCCGGGTTTTCGGTGCCCATGCCGACGCTGGTGGTGTTGCCATGGGGAAAGACCCAGCCGTAGAAGTCGGGCGAGATCGCGCCGTCATAGATCACGTCACAGCGCTTGGGGTCATAGACGTCATTCGCAGGCGGAGCGGCGATGATCTCGTGATAGGCGAAGACCAGCGGTATCTTGTCCGCACCTTCGACCTCGGCCCGGCCCACACGGGACTTTGCACCATCCGCCCCGATGATCAGTTTGCAGGGCAGTTCGCGTTCTTCGGTTGTCGCCTTGTCGCGGTAAATGACCTTTGTGTGGTCCCCGTCGCGATCCACACGGATGAAGGTGCCCACGAAATACTCCGCACCCGCTTCGGCTGCACGATTGCGCAGGAAGGGATCAAAGTCTTTGCGATCCACCATGCCGACAAAGCCGTTTTCAATCGGAATATCGACCATGCGCCCGGTGGGAGAGATCATCCGCGCGGTATTCACTTTGGTGAGCAGTTGTTCCTCACCAATAAGGAAATCTTCCATCAAACGCGGCGGGATGGCCCCGCCACAGGGTTTGATACGGCCTTCCCGATCAAGCAGGGCGACCTTGTGACCGGAGCGGACCAGATCTTCGGCGGCTGTGGCCCCGGATGGGCCTCCGCCCACGACGACGACGTCATACATTTCTCATTCTCCCGGTACGAGGTTCGGTTGTTGTGAGGGCGCCCGCATCACCCGCGCGGCCATCACAGCAGCGGCGAGGAACAAGGCGGCCTCAATCGTGAAAACAGTGCCGTAGGCGGCAGCATCAGACATGACCCAACGCGCGGCATCCAAAGTGCCCGTGGCGATCAACCCGGCGAGGCCCGCAGCGATGGCTTGCGCCGCCCCGAACACACCCATGCGGGTGCCGGTGGCGCGCTCATGCGCAGCGGCGAGTTGCATCATGGAGCCAATTGCCCCGACGACGAAAAGCCCGTTGCCAAGACCAAGGGTCACGGTGGACGGCACCAGAGGCAGCCCGGCCCCAAGGCCCAGAAGTCCGATGGCGGAAATTACACATCCGGTGATGGCCCAGAACCGAAGCGAGCCCAGACGCAGTTGAGACAGAAGTCCCGCGCCGATCATACCAAGCAAAGCAGCACCGTCTTTGCCACCGGACAGCTTGGTGGAGTCTTCAGGACCAAGCCCATGGATATGACCCGCGAAGGGTTCAAGGATCAGTTCGGACAGATAAAACGCAAGGATCGACAGGAACACAAAGCCTGTGAACGCCCGCGCCATCGGGTCGGCCCAAGTGGTACGAAGGGCAACCGACAGGCGCGTATCGTCGGGCGGAAGGGTCACTTTGGCCTGACGCTCAACACGCCACGTGCCAACGCAGGCAAGCAGGACGCAGATCAGGCAGACAACAGCGACGACATTCAGAAGCCGCTCCGGGCTATAGGGTTCCAGAGCGATGCCAGTACCAATGGAGGCCGCGATGGCGCCTGCGATCAGCAGCAACCATGCGATGGTGGCAGACGCGGCTTTGCGCTCTCCGGACACAGAGGCGAGCAGAGCAAGGAAGGATGTGCCACCCGCGCCGATGCCAAGGCCGATTACGATGTAACTGACGAACCAGACCAGCAGGGCAAAGGGCAGGGAGGTTTCGGCCAGTTGGATGCCCCACGCGGTACCGATGACTCCTGCGGCGACACAGACCAACCCGCCAATGATGAACGGCGTGCGCCCCCCATGCACGTCAGAGCGATGGCCCCAAACGGGCCGGGTCAGTTGCACGCCATAGTGCAGAGCGACCAAAAGGCCGGGCAGCAACGCAGGCAGGGCGAGCT
>CAZDXI010000052.1:0-5195 GCA_964509095.1 uncultured Rhodobacterales bacterium | reverse complement strand
GACACATAGAGCAGCACGCCGGTGCCATTATACCAAGGCGCTTTGCCTTTAGGGTCTTTGAACATCACGGTCATGGCCCAGAATTGCACGGCGAGCACCGCGGCCACGCCCAACGCATGCAACGGGCGGCCCCAAGACAGAAGCAAGCCGATCACGGCGATCTGAGGAATGGTCATCACAATGCAGGCCACTTGCGCGGCACGACGCGGTCCGAGTGTGACCGGCAGGGAATTCACACCCATCTGGCGGTCACCTTCTAGCGCCTTGAAGTCGTTCAGGGTCATGATGCCGTGTGCGCCGATGCCATAGAGCAATGCGACTACAACGATACGCCAATCTGGCGCTCCAGCGGACAAGACGGCTGCCCCTGTGAACCAGGGGAGTGACTCGTAGGATATCCCGACCAATCCCGGCCCCCACCAGCCGGAGCGTTTTAGGCGCACCGGTTCAGCAGAGTAGGCCCATGCGGCCAGCACTCCGAGGACGGTTGCGCCAAAGCCCCAAGGGCCAAGTTGCCAACCGACCAGCAGACTGAATGCCGACATCGCCAGTGCAATCCACAAGCCCCAGCGGCCCGGTATCCGCCCTGACGGGATCGGGCGGTTTGGTTCGTTGATGGCGTCTACGTGGCGGTCGCACCAGTCGTTTGCGGCCTGACTCATCCCGCAGACAATCGGACCGGCAAGGATCACCCCGAGGATCACCAGATGCCACTGTCCCGCCGGGGATGCCCCGGACGAGATCGTGCCGCACAGATACGCCCACATGGGTGGAAACCACGTGACCGGCTTGATCAGTTGCAGCGCCGCCAGAGGATCCGGAAAACGGCGAGATTGTATCGAGGGAGTGACACTCATGTGTCAACTATGGCTGACACTTTGAGTCGAAACAAGGGGTAGACGCGCCGTGGTTTAGCTGTCTTTCGCCAAAAGCCCGTATTTGCGAAGTTTCACATAAAGGCTCTGCCGGGACAGGCCGAGCATCTCTGCGGCGGCGACTCGGTTGTTCTTGGTCAGCTTCACCGCAGTTTCGATGCACATTTTTTCGACGACATCAGTGGTTTCAGCCACAATTTCCTTGAGTGAGGCAGAGCCGACAAGTTCCATCACATTGCGGTTATTGTCTTCGGGCATTGCGCCAGAGCTTGGTCCGCGTACGTTTTCGATGCGAGACACGTCTCTCAGGATGAATGCCAGAATCTGTCCTGTGTCGTCATTCAGCCGGGTCGCCGAAATCTCAACCGACATGCGTGACCCGAGATCGTTCAGCGACTTGGTGGCATAGGCGCGCATATGTCCGGTGCGCTGAGCATTGTCGATCAACACGCCCATGTCGATCTGACCACGTACCAGATATTCGCCAAGGTTCTTGTCGCGCACGTCTCCGCCGTGGGCGGCGCCGACAAGATCAAGGAACCCGTCATTCACAGCAATGATGTTGCCCTCTACATCCGTGAACGCAATCGCATCGCTAGCGGCGCGCACAAGCGATACCGCGCGGATCGCCTCGGCATCGGTGACTTGAGGCTGTTCCCCTGCAGTTGTTAGAACGCAGTGCAGAATGCGCTGCCCACCCGCGCGGAACACGGTTGGTTCGATCACGATGTTGCGGTCGGACCGGACGGATTTGACCTCAATCTTGCCACCGCCATCTGCAAGCGATGCGTTGAGCAAACTTTCCATCAGCTCGGCAGAGCTGCGTTCCGTCAGAAGCTGTGCGAGGCCCGTACCCGTCGCGGCTTCCTTTTTCATTCCGAGCATAGCGGCCGCATGGTCGGAGCAATCCGAAATCCGTCCATCTTGGACGTCCACAAACGCAATAGCTTCGTTCGTTTGCGCAAGAAGGATGCGATAACGGCTGTCGAACTCTCGGCGTGCCTCGTATCCCTGCTCCAGCGCGATTTGTGCCTGCACCAGTTGTTGCTGCGTTTCTGCAATCGGACGCAAGTCGCGACCCAACAACAGTACCGCGCCATCAGCGCCAAGGCCGTGGAAGCTGTAGCGGACCGGATACCGCCAGGTCGCGCCATCCTCGTGGTTCAATTCCAATGGCTTCTTGAGGTCTTCGCCGCCCAAGAACTTGGCATGGGCGTTCTGGAACTTTTCGATACTGTCAATTGCGAGGAATTCGACCAGCGGTCGACCTTCCCAATGGCTAAGATTTCCAAAGCTTTCAGCTGTCGGGCTTACAACGACGGACAGGATATTGGTGGCCTCATCTACGACAAGTGCGATGTCGGATGCCGCACCGATGATACTACTGAGGGTTTCAGGTTCAATCAGCGGAACTGACCCGCTATTCCAGAAACTGCTGCCGCCTGATTTCATGTGTGTTTCCGCTCGGAAAACGACCCCCTTGCACTCGTCGCAGCGGCTAAGGCCTGCCTTGCGCTGGTGCTTACCAGATCGACGCCCGTGATGTCCTTTGCACGTTCTGCCTCAAGATCTATCGATCCGCCCACAGCAAGCAGAGGTTGCTGAGGCAATATCTTGCTAAATTCTATCACCGTTTGAGCAATGGATTCAAGCGTCGCTCGCCCAGAAGCAGAGAACAAAACCATGTCGGGAATTTCTGAATACACCCGCGCCACCAAGTCCTGTGCCGGCTCGCTGAACGAGACTTCGACACGCGCCCCTAAGCGCCGCAACTGCGCAGCAAGGACGAACACGCCCAGTGAGTGTTGTTCGCCCAGCGGAAGTACCAACAACATGAAAGGCGCATTTTCCAAGGGACGGATCAGATTCGAAGCCTCAAACGACGCCAGCGACAGCACGGACTGCAGACGCATGCTGCCGACAGTGACCGTTGCAAAATCCAGATCGTCCGTGAGCCACAAATCCCCCAACAAACACGCGGCAGCCGGTACATAGGTATCGATGATCGCGTCGACGGACAGTCGGTGCCCCCGCATTTCGTCCAACAATCTGCTGGGATCGAATTCCTGTTTGCTGGTCACCGCACGAAACAGGTGATCCAGAATAAATTGACGCGCGCCACCGGCTGTGACGCTTTGGCGTTCTGACAGCACCGAAACGGCGCTCACAGCAAGCGCGCATGTTCCGGAAGAACCATGCGTACTATCAGTGCGATTGGTCAATGGGCCGTCACTTGGCATAAACAGGTCCCCTTTGGGGCGTCTGCGGACGCGCTCACGTATGCACGACTCGCGACTGAAAGAGTGTGGGAGTTACGCATATATGTCAAATCAAATTGACATATAATAGCCAAGTGTCAGGTCAAAATTGCGCCAAACAGCGGCAATGCGCCCGTCAACCCCCTAATTGTCAACTCAAAAACACTCTAAAGTGTAAGTTCAGATTGACACATTTTGACCGAACGTTACTCTGGCGTTAATCACGACCGGGAGTCGAATCCGTCAAAATGCATGGCATTCAACATCAATCCGTGCCCGTGGGTTTATACACCCCGGAGGAGCGCGTGCGCCGGGACAATTCGGTCTGGACGCTTGTGCAGGGTGTGCTGGCGCCGATGCAGTTTGTGGTTTTTCTCGTGTCTCTTGTTCTGGTGTTGCGCTATCTGTTTTGGGGCGTCGGATTTGAGGCCGCAACATGGTCCATCGTGATCAAGACAGGGTTCCTGTACCTGATCATGCTGACCGGCGCGATCTGGGAAAAAGTCGTTTTCGGTCAATACCTTTTCGCTCCCGCATTCTTTTGGGAAGACGTGTTCTCCTTCGCTGTGATCGCATTGCACACTGCCTATCTCTGGGCGCTGTTCACGGGTGCACTTTCGCCTGACCAACAGATGTATCTCGCGCTCGCGGCTTATGCCGCCTACGCCATCAACGCCGCGCAATTTGTCCTCAAGCTCCGCGCCGCCCGTTTGCAATCCGCAGGAGCCACAGCATGACTGAATTGCCCCGCCTTCCCCAGACGACCGGATGCCGCGACACACCGATTCTCAAGCAGCGCGGCCAACGCGAAGTGTTCTGCGGTCTGACCGGAATCATCTGGTTGCACCGCAAGATGCAGGATGCGTTTTTCCTTGTGGTGGGCTCGCGCACCTGCGCCCACCTGCTGCAATCCGCCGCCGGTGTGATGATTTTCGCCGAACCGCGCTTTGGCACCGCGATTCTTGAAGAAACTGACCTCGCCGGTCTCGCGGATGCACAGGAAGAGCTCGACAAGGTGGTCGATGAGCTGCTGGCTCGCCGCCCGGACATCAAGCAACTGTTCCTTGTTGGGTCCTGCCCGTCCGAGGTGATCAAGCTTGACCTTGGCAAAGCGGCCGAACGCATGACCCAGCGCCACGCGCCGTCTGTGCGGGTTCTGAACTTTTCCGGCTCAGGGATCGAGACGACGTTTACCCAAGGCGAAGACGCTTGCCTTGCTGCGATGGTGCCCGTGCTACCCAAAACCGATGACCGCCAGCTTCTGCTGGTCGGCGCGCTTCCTGATGTGGTCGAAGAACAGGCCGTTTCCCTGCTGGAGCAAATGGGCATCGGCCCGATCAAGGTCCTGCCCGCACCTCGCGCTGACAGCGACCTTGGTATCGGTCCGAATACGGTTTTCGCACTGACCCAGCCCTTCTTGGGCGATACCCTGTCCGAGCTTGAACGCCGTGGTGCTCGCCACCTTCCTGCTCCGTTTCCCTTCGGTGAGGAAGGCACAACCGCTTGGCTCGCCGCTATCGCCGCAGAGTTTGGTGTCGACGCAGATACGTTCAACCGGGTGACTGAAGCCCCCCGTGCCCGTGCACGCAAAGCCGTCGCCCAAGCGGCTGAAACCCTGAACGGCAAGTCGATCTTCTTCTTCCCCGACAGTCAGTTGGAAATTCCGTTGGCCCGGTTCCTGACCCGCGAATGCGGGATGACCGCCATCGAAGTTGGCGCACCCTTCGTGCACAAATCCATCGTTGACCCGGACCTTGGCCTTCTGGCCGAAGGTCCCACCATCTCCGAAGGCCAGGATGTCGATCTGCAACTGGACCGTTGCCGCGCCGCGCGCCCGGACCTGACAGTCTGTGGCCTTGGCCTCGCCAATCCTCTCGAAGCCGACGGCCTCGCGACCAAATGGGCAATCGAACTGGTCTTCACCCCGGTACATTTTTACGAACAAGCAGGTGATCTCGCCGGTCTGTTCTCCCGCCCGATCCGCCGTGCTGACCTTCTCAAACTGGAGGCCGCCGAATGACCGGATCTTTGCTTCATCTGTCTGAAAATACCTCGGGGAGCG